>CAZTLA010000076.1:0-14598 GCA_964614365.1 uncultured Syntrophales bacterium
TCCTCCTCAGGAATATGCGGCTATTATATCATAAATGATTTAGAAATGGAATTACATCTGCGGCGTCGGGAGCATGTACACGATCGCCGCGGCGTTTCCCCTCGTGCCGCCATGCCGGGGTTGTTCACGCCTCCGCAGTTTCTTTGCAGTTGTCGTTAACCGGGGTGCTGAGGGAAGAGAGGCTGAACTTGTTGAAGGGCAGGAACAGGAGCCCCAGGACAATGAGCAGCCCCACGGAAAGGAAATGGTAGATGATGGCGAAGGAGAGCGCCTCCGTTTTGGGAATGCCGAAGATGCCGAGCCCGAGAATGCAGAAGAAATGCCAGTTGCCCACGAATCCCGGCGCCGTGGGGATGGCGATGCCGATGATGAGAACCACCATCAGGACGACGGCGGCGGCAACGGGCAGTTTGAGACCAAAAGCAAGAAACATGACATAGATCGCCAGCACATCTACGAGCCAGATCACGACGGTCAGAAGGCCCGTTTGCCAGAGGAGTTTGGGATTCGTGATGATTTTACAGCCGTCGCTGAACTGGTGAAGAAGCCGTTCGGGAAGACGCACCTTCTTTCCCGGCAGGCTGCAGAGCAGAATATTCAACATCTTGAGCGCCAAGTCACGCCGTATGGCCAGAAAAAGCGCCACCGCCGCGATGGCCATGGTGATCCAGAAGAAGATGAGGCTTGCCTTTGTCAGCCAGGGGGGCAGCGTGGTGAAAAGGGGAGTCATGACGGCGATAATGAGAACGGCCAGGCTGTCAAAGATGCGCTCCACGAAAATGGTTCCCATGGCGGAGGTCATGGTGATAGGACTCCTCTTCGTAATGAGATAGGGCCGCGCCAGCTCGCCGAACCGAGCCGGGATCGCCGTGATGGCCAGGAACCCGACGCTGGAAACGGAAAAAAGGACAAGCTGGTCAATCTTTGCGAGAGGCCGTAGAATCAATCCCCAGCGTACCGACCGCAGCACCTGCATTACCAGCGCAATCATCAGAAAGAGAAGCGTATAGCCGTATCTGACCCGAGTCAATTCCTTCTCGACACCCCGGAAATCAATGCCCCGCACCGAAAGATAGACCAAGAGCGCGCCGAGGAGGAATCCCGCAATCACTTTAATTCTCATCGTTCGGGCTTTCTCCTGTCAAAGAACACGAGCATCACCTGAGAAGCCTTGGGTCGGTTGCTCCTGCCTCATTTTTTGGCGATGTTATCGGCCACCCGGTCGTGGATGAGTTGGGAGGCGAGTTTGTTGCCCATCAGGCCGACGCGGACGGCGACGGTGGTGACGTTCTTTGCCTTGTATTCCAAGGTGAATTTGACGTTTTCTTCGTTGATGATGGTGGTGATGGTTCCCCGGGCAATCTCCTTGTTGGGCGCCGCATCGAAACCGTGCATGTCCGCCACGGTCTTCTCGCAGGCCGCCCACACCCTATCGAAGGGGTGATAATAGTCGGTTTTCAACTCCCCATCGAGGTAGAAGTAGGTTCCGGTACCTGCCCCCGCGGTCGCCCCACCCCACAATATGACCGTCTCAAGTCCGCAACCGGAAAGGAGCGATACACCCATGACCAGCAACAAAAGGCGTTTTTTTGTCGTTAACATGTGTCATCCTTTCTTTTGTCCGTGTAACTGTGTGGTTTTCACGTGCTTAGGTATCCGCTTCACCGCTGATTCTGGCAAATTCCCGAAGAAGCTCTTCCTGCTTTTTCGTCAGATGCTTGGGTATCGTTACCAGGGTTTCGATGATCTGGTCTCCTCTCCCGAAGCCGCGCAAACGGGGAATCCCCTTACCCTTGAGGCAGAAGGCATCGCCACCCTGGGTTCCCCGGGGGATTCTCAGCTTTTCCGGGCCCCAGAGGGTCGGTGTTTCCACTTTTGTTCCCAGCGTCGCCTGCACAAAGGAGATGGGGAGGCGGTAGTAAATGTCATCGCCTCTCCTCTGGAATAATTCATGCGGCTCCACGTGGATGAAAACATAGAGGTCGCCGTGCGGTCCACCAAACTCCCCGGCTTCACCTTCTCCGCGCAATCTCAAGCGCGATCCTGTTTCCACACCGGCGGGGATTTTCAGATGCACGTTTTTTCCGACTTTTGCCCGGCCCGTTGCGTTACAGCGGGGACAGGCCTCGCGGATGACCTGGCCCCGTCCCCGGCAATAGGGACAGTCGGCGCTGATGGTAAAATACCCGCTGGTCTGCGTCACCTGTCCCCTTCCGTGACACACCTCGCATACCTGGGGCGACGTTCCGGGTGCGGCCCCGCTGCCGTCGCATTCGTGGCATGCCTCGGATTTCAGTATTTCAATGTCGGTGGAGATGCCCATGGCGGCATCGACAAAGGGGATTTTAAGGTCGTAGCGCAGATCCGCACCCGCACGCGCCGCCGTCCTCGGTCTCGCCCGTCCTCCAAAGCCGAAGACATCCTCAAAAATATCGCCGAAACTGGAAAATATATCTTCGAATCCGGAGAAGCCCCGAAAGCCGGTTCCGCTTAAGCCCTCGTGGCCGAACTGGTCGTATATTCGTCTTTTTTCGCTGTCGCTCAATACTTCATAAGCTTCCGCTGCTTCCTTGAACTTATCCTCCGCTTCCTTGTTGCCCGGGTTTCTGTCCGGATGGTATTGCATGGCCAGCTTGCGGTAGCTTTTCTTTATATCCTCGTCATGAGCTTTTCTTTGAACGCCAAGCACTTCATAGTAACAGGTTTTTATCATGCAACTTCTTCCTTTACCTCGTACAATATTTCTCTGATCTCTCCACTGTATTTAATCCATAGGTGCGGCAAATGGGCAATCGCAATTGTGCGAGAGGATAGTAAACTTCACCTGACCTGTCAAGATAAAGGGGGGTTTTTTTTGACGAGGCGATTCAGCGCTTCTTCATACTTCTCCCTGGTTTTGCCGATAACCTCTTCAGGAAGTTCGGGGGCGGGAGGTTTCTGCGTCCATTGAATCGAGAGGAGGTAGTCTCGCAGGAACTGCTTGTCGAAGCTTTTCTGCGGCCGCCCCGCTTCGTAGTCATCGCGGGGCCAGAATCTTGAAGAATCGGGGGTGAGGAGTTCGTCGATAAGGATCAGCTCGCCGTCCTCCAGAAGGCCGAATTCCATTTTCGTGTCCGCAATAATGATGCCGGCGGCGGCGGCGGTTTCCGCAGCCTTTTTGTACACGGCAAGGCTGGCATGAATTACCTTCTCCGTGAGTTCACTGCCGATGAGGCGCTCCATTTCCCTTCGGTCGATTGCCTCGTCGTGTTCTCCTTCCGCAGCCTTGGTGGAGGGAGTAAAAATCGGTTCGGGAAGTTTGTCGGATTCCCGCAGACCCTCGGGGAGCCCGATACCGGAAACGGTCCTGCTCTGGAGGTAGTCCTTCCATCCCGAGCCGCTTAGGTATCCTCGTACGATGCATTCCACGACCAGAGGTTTCGCCTTCCTCACCAGCATGCTTCTGCCCGCAAGCGTCTCCGCGTAGGGGCGGCAGGCGGGAGGAAAATCGGAGGGATTTGTGGAAATAAGGTGGTTGCCGATGATCTCCTGCATTTCCTTGAACCAGAAGGCGGACATGCGGGTGAGGATTTCTCCCTTGCCCGGGACGGGATTGGGCATAATCACATCGAAGGCGGAAATCCTGTCCGTGGCCACGATCAGCAGGTAGGGATCCACTTTGTAGATGTCGCGCACCTTGCCCCGACCGGCAAGCGTCAACCCCGGAAAATCAGTTCTTATCAGTCCTTTGTTGTTCATATCCCGTCTCCCCTCTTCTTACTGCACGAAAGGGTTGCACTTTTTTTCGTAGCCGATGGTGGAGGTCGGCGTTCTCCCGTAGTTATGTCCGGGCAGTACTTTTGTTTCGTCTGGCAGCGTGAATAACCGTTCCCGGATGGAGCGCAGCATGGCCGGCCAGGAGCTGTCCGGAAAATCGGTCCTGCCCACGGCCTCCACGAACAGGGTATCCCCCGTAAAAACAACACCGTCCCCGTGAAGCGCCATGCCGCCGGGGGTGTGTCCGGGGGTATGAATGACCTGTAAGGACACCGCGCCCACGGTAATGGTGTCTCCGTCCTTTACCGTGATATCGGCGGGCGGTGAGTGCTTTGCGCCAAACATTTTGAGCAGCATGGGGGGGGTGGCGGTGAGCATGCCTGCATCGTCTTCATGCACGATGATCTGTGCGCCCGTCTTTTTTTTCATTTCCGTATTCCCCATGATATGATCCACGTGACCGTGGGTATTGACGATGTATTTGATCGTGAGGTTGTTCTTTTTTGCTTCGGCAATAATGCCGTCCGTATCGGCGGCGGGATCGATAATAAGGGCTTCGCCGCTTTTTGCGTCACCCACGAGGTAGGCGAATACGGCCATGGAGCCGACCTGTATCTGTTCTAAAAACATATTTTTCCTTTCCGGACTTCTTGTGAATCCGTCATTTTTTCATTACGTAGCCTTTGAGTATATTCCCTTCTTTTTTCATCTCCAAGAATTTTTCACCGGACATGCGGCACCATGCCGGCAGGTCCTTTTCAAATCCGGGATCATCCCCGGTGATCTCAAGTATTTCCCCGGATTTCATGCCGCCGAGTTCCAGCTTTGTTTGCACAATAGGCATGGGACAGAAGAGGCCGGTGCAATCCAGTGATTTGGTGATATCCATACAGGGAGCCGCCGAAGGAAGGGAACGTCTACCCGTTTCGGGAAGTGGAAATCTCCGTCGTGCATTTCGGGCAGGCCGCCAGCCGGTCGCTGAAGGATTCGCCGCACGTCTTGCATCGCACGAACACCACATCGCAAGGTTGACAGAAGGACGGTTCCATGCAATCTTGCACCAACTCATCCTCGCAGAAACTGCATTTACATTTTCCTTTCATGTCGTTTCCCCCTGTTTCCTCTTATAGTCTTCGATCGCCTTGTGGAGCGCATCCGCACCCAGGTTTGAGCAGTGCATCTTGTTTGGCGGAAGCCCCCCTAACTCCTTGGCGACACTGGCGTTGGTTATTTTCATCGCCTCGTCGAGGGTCTTTCCTCTTGCCATTTCGCTGACCATGGAAGATACGGCGATTGCGGCGCCGCAGCCGAAGGTCTTGAATTTCACCTCGTCGATAACATTGTCCTTCACTTTTATGTAAAAGCTCATCATGTCGCCGCAGACGGGATTGCCGATTTCACCCGTTCCATCGGCATCCTTGATCTCCCCCACATTTCTTGGATTCTGAAAATGATCCATAACTTTTTCCGAATAAAATGCCATACCCTTCTCCTATTCTTCTTCCTCGTTTTCTTCATGCCCGTGTTCTTGCTCGTAATCGGCGCCCGGCCCGGCGACGCGCCGCTGTCCCGTTTTCAGGAAATACCCGTAGAGCGGGGACATGTCCCTGAGCCTTTTCACGATGGGTGGAAATTCCTGCAGGAGGTAGTCGATATCCTCCCCGGTGTTATATTTTGAAAGCGTAAGCAGGATCGACCCCTGGCCGACCGCGGGATCCACCTGGATCGCCGACAGCACATGCGACATCTTCAGCGACTTGGAAGCGCACGCGGAGCCGCTGGACACATAGATACCCTTCTGGTCCAGAAAGAGGAACATTCCTTCGCCTTCCACAAACTCCACGGATATGTTCACGTTGTTGGGAAGCCGTTTTTCCGGGTGCCCGTTTACGTACGTGTGTTCGATATATTTGGGCAGGGCCGCGATGAGGCGATCCCGAAGGAGCCGCATTTTCCGCGCGTTGTCGTCCATTTCGCTTTTCGCAAGCGTACAGGCCTTGCCGAAACCCACGATAGCCGGCACGTTCTCCGTCCCTGCGCGGCGGCCGTTTTCCTGTATCCCGCCGTCGATCTGGGGCGTTATTTTGATCCCCTTCTTTATGAAGAGGGCCGCGGCGCCTTTGGGACCATAAAACTGGGTGCCCGAGAGCGTAAGCAGATCGGCGCCCAGCCTGTTCACGTCCAGGGGGATGACCCCTGCGGTGCAGACGGCATCCGTGTGGAAGGGAATCTTCTTCTCACGGACGATGCGGGCTATTTCCTCCAGCGGCTGGATGGTGCCGATTTCCGGGTTTGCATGCTGGATGGAGACCAGCACCGTGTCTTCCCGCAGGGATGCCTTGACGTCGTCCGGGGAAACGAAACCGTGCTTGTCGACAGGAACCTGGGTGACCTCAAAACCGCTCTGGCTCAAGCGTCGTGCAGCGTACAGGACGGAAAAATGCTCGATGCACGAAACGACGATGTGTTTCCCTTTTTGCTGGTATGCCTGGGCCACGCCCTTTACGGCAAGGTTGTTCGCCTCGGAGGCGCAGGACGTAAAATAAATTTCGTTTTCACGCGAACCGATTAAATCGGCTACCTCCCTGCGCGCCTTCTCGACGCCGTCTTTTGAAACTGCGCCGAGGGAATGCATGCTCTGGGCATTGCCGTACTGTTCCCTGAAATAGGGGAGCATTTCCTCGAGGACGCGCCCGTCAACGTTTGTATTGGCCTGATTTTCCAGGTATACTTCCTTCATGGCAACGCTGATGCTCCTTCACGCCAAGTTGCGGTCCTTTTCCCGAAATCCGGCCGGTTTTTCGCGCCGTACGGTCTCTCTGGCCGGTTGCCGGTTCCTTGTCCACTGTCTCCGGCACGAGATTTTCAAGACGCAGGAGTATACCGGGAAGATGACGCTATGTCAAGGAAAACAATCAGGAAAACAATAATGCCTCCGGCGTCTGCCCGATCAAAACCAGTACTCGGGATATTTCCTGTTTTGCGAAAGATTGTTTACGAGGAGGGCGACGATAAGCATAATAACCGTTCCGGCTCCGACGGGGAAAAAAGCATAGAGAAATCCGAGGGAATGAATTTTCGGTCCGCCGATCACGGCGATCAAGGCCGTCGCGCCGCCCGGCGGATGGAGCGTTTTCGTGGCAAGCATCGCCGCAAGCGCAAAAGAAACCGCCAGGGGCGCCGCGATCCATGGGATGCTCCCAAATATCTGCTGACAAGCCACACCCATGAGGCCGGATAGAATATGCCCGCCCACAAGGTTTATCGGCTGCGCCAGGGGGCTTCTGATGGCGCCGTATATTAATACTGCGGATGCGCCGAAAGAGCCGATGAGAAGCGTCATATCCCGCGGCTCAAGGTATTCCGAGGACAGATACGCGCAAGCCATGATGCCCGTCACCGTGCCGATCCATGACCAGAGCATTTCCCCGAATCCGACTCCCGGTGGGCTTTTGGCTCCGCCTTTCATTTTTGCGAAATATTCCCTTGTTGTCATAACGCATGCCCTTGTTTCAACATTGTCCATTGCTCACTACGCCTTTGCTCCTATTGTCCTGACAATGTCCGCGCGGGAAATGAGGCCGACAAGTTTCCCTTTCGCATCCACCACCGGCAGACGTTTAATGCGTCGCGTATCCAGAATCAAGGCTGCATTTCTGATGTCCTCCTCGGGGCCGACGGTCAAAGCCGGAGCGCTCATGACCTGTTCCACTCTGTCGCCGGCGCTCGCTTTTGTGCGCACTGCCTCTCCCAGGATATGGCGCACGATATCCCTGAACGTATGGTTCTTCTTCACCCCCATGAGCAAAAGGAGATCCGCCTCGCTGATGACGCCGATCACCCGCTGCTCGTCATCAATCACCGGCATGCCGCTGATCTTGTTTTCCGACAAGAGCCGCGCCGCTTCATCAAGATCCGCATCCTTCTTGACGGCGACCACCGTTTTGGTCATCACGTCCTTTACCGAAATTTTCGAGGCGATCCTTCGGTGCGCATGCCGAAGGGCGATCTCATAAATCCGTTTCAGATCCTCCTCCGTAACGTCCACATAGGTCTTCATTTCCTCGAGGGCGGCCCGCAGGTCTTCCTCTTCAAGGGGGGCGCAGCCCTGTTCATCGGTCATAGACGTTCTCCGGTTTATCTTATCCAATAGCTCTGTGCTTGTGCCGTTGAGGCGCCATTCGTGACGCATACCCGGTTCGAAATATTCATTCCTCGCGATGAATGCAGGAGACGGGACAGGCCTCGATGGCCTCCTCGATCACGTCCTCGGCACATCCCTCAAAGTCGATGACTCTGGCTTTTCCCGTATCCGAGTTGAGCCGGAAGATTTCCGAACAGATCCCCTCGCAGGTCCCACAGCCGATGCACTCGTCTACATCGATATAGACTTTCACGGCGATATTCCCTCCTTATCCTTCACCACTTCACTGCCGCCCCAGGATTTCTCCTCGCAGGCTGACTATTACGTGCTTGATAGGCACCGTGACTCCCGCCGCTGCCATACCTTTTTTGACGATCACGGGCAGCCCCTGGCAACAGGGCACTTCCATGGTGAGTATGGTGACGCTTTTTATGCCTGCCGTCTTGAAGATGTCCGTAAATTTCCGGACGTATTCCTCTGCGTCATCAAATTTCGGGCACCCCAGCATCACGGTTTTTCCTTGCAGGAAGTCACGGTGAAAATCGGGATAAGCGATCGGAGTGCAATCCGCCGCCACCAGAAGATCCGCCCCTTTTAGAAACGGAGCAGTCGGCGGCACCAGTTTTATCTGCACCGGCCAGTGTGACAGGGCCGAAGCGGAGCTTGCCTGGGTCTTGGGTTTGTTGGCTTCCTCGCAGGCGGTCGGGCGCCGGCTGAAACTCTGTATCTGGGCCGAGGGACAACCGCAGGCCATGGTGGGCGCCTCTTTGCTCGTGGGTGGTTCGGCAGCCTTCAGATGATGTTCCACTGCTTTCTCATCGAAGTCCTCCGCTTCGCGTTCCACGATCTTGAGGGCGTCCTGGGGGCATTCCCCGAGGCAGGCGCCAAGGCCATCGCAGTATTTTTCCGCCGCGAGGCGCGCCTTGCCGTCTATAACCTGTATTGCCCCCTCAGCACAGGAGGGCACGCACTCTCCGCAGCCGTTGCATTTCTCCTCATCTATTTCTATGATCTTTCGTTTTACTTTCATGGTGGTTATTCCCTCCTTTTGATATCGTTGCGATTGAATAGATTCGTTCTATTGTGTGAAATTTTTCAGCAGAACTTCGCCCGCCAGTTTACGGCCGCTTTCCGTGAAGAATGAGCCGGTTATAAGTGCGGAGAGCTTTTCCTCCCCGATTTTTTCCTCCTGTTTTTTCTCCTCCAGGTTTACGATGAGATCTGCGTCATAGACTGCCTTGAAATTAACGGTTTCCTCGGAGCGGGGATGATGGTGGTGGCCGATAATATCGCACACCTCGTCGATGATTGCCCCGCTCGTTCCCAGCCTGGCCAGAATCTCCCGTGCGATGGGTGGTCCTTCCTCTTCCTGGTATCGGGCTTCGGTGCTGCCATATTTCCGTTCCGCCTCGTGTATCCCGATGTCGTGGAGGTAGGCAGCGCAGAGGACCACAACCATGTCACCCTTTTCCTCCCGTGCGATCTGTTCCGCGTACCGCGCCACCTTGGTGGCGTGGCCGATGCGCTTGAAGTCCTGCTTGAAGTAACGCTTCATCTCCACGGCAACCCGGTCTTTCAGGAGGTCTTTCCGCTGTGCCAGCAGTTCCGGCGGTAGTTCACCCAGGCACTGCTGGGCATGCTGACAATAGGCGGCGCAGCCGAAATCCATTTTGGGATTCACCATCTTGTGGCCGCAATTCCTGCACTTGCGGGTGGATTCATCCTTGAAGAACTCGACCGGACGGCCGCATTTGGGGCAGGGGGCGTCGTAAATCGCCCCCTCCTTCCAATAGCGCGTATCTTGTCCCGGGCATTGCATGGCTCGCCTTGCCTCCTTGCTTCGTGTTCCCCCTTTGGAAAAGGGGGATTGAGGGGGATTTTAGGTTCCCCCTTATCCCATTACTTCACACTTATCCGAGGATCGCCTTCAAGTCCTCATCAGGGGTGCTGATCGGTTTGACGGCGAAGTTCTGTACCAGCACATCCAGCACGTTCGGCGTGATGAAGGCCGGCAGGCTCGGCCCCAGTCTGATGTTCTTGATTCCCAGGTGGAGAAGGGTGAGCAGGATTGCCACCGCTTTCTGCTCGTACCACGAAAGGACGAGAGAAAGAGGCAGATCGTTCACGCCCACGTTGAAGGCCTTGGCGAGCGCCACAGCGATCTGCACGGCCGAATAGGCGTCATTGCACTGGCCGACGTCGAGGAGACGTGGAATTCCGCCGATCGTGCCCAGATCCTTATCGAAGAAGCGGAACTTCCCGCAGGCGAGCGTCAAGACCACTGTGTCCGCCGGCGTTTTTTCCACGAATTCAGTGTAATAATTCCGTCCCGGCTTGGCGCCGTCGCAGCCGCCCACGAGGAAGAAATGGCGGATTGCTTTGCCCTTGACGGCCTCAATAACCTTATCGGCAACGCCGAGGACGGCATTTCTGGCAAAGCCCACCATGACCGATTTACCGCTCGTATCCGCCGCAAAACCGGGCAGGGCGAGCGCCTTTTCGATCACCGGCGTAAAGTTGCCGTCCGCGATGTGCTTGACGCCCGGCCATCCCACGGGGCCGCTGGTGAAGAGGTTGTCCCGGTAGACTTGGGACGGTTTTTGGAGACAGTTGGTGGTCATGAGGATGGCGCCGGGAAAGGCGGCGAATTCCTTCGCCTGATTCTGCCACGCCGTTCCGTAGTGTCCGGTGAAATGGGAATATTTCTTCAATCCCGGGTAGCCGTGCGCGGGCAACATCTCGCCGTGGGTATATATGGCAATGCCTTTACCTTCGGTTTGTCGGAGAAGCTCCGCCAGGTCTTTCAGGTCGTGGCCGGAAACGAGAATGGCCTTGCCTTTTTTCGCTCCCAGGGGAACGCTCGTGGGCACGGGATGGCCGTAGGTTCCCGTATTGCCTGCATCGAGCAGTTCCATGGTTCTCAAATTGATTTCCCCGCACTTGAGCACCAGGGCCACCCAATCGGAAAGCCCCAGGTCCTTGCGGAGGATTGCAGCCAGCCCCTCCTGGAAGAACGTGTAAACCGCATCGTCTTCCTGCCCCAGGATGCGGGCGTGATAGGCATAAGCGGCGACGCCCTCCATGCCGAACAGGAGCAGATCCTTCAGGGACTGGATATCCTTGTTCTCGTCGGGGTCCGACTTGAGCCCCACCGTTTTCCCCTGCTCGATCAGCCCTTCCCGCGTGGCCGCCGGCCGGAAGGTTGCCGGCGCCTCTGCGAAATCAGTTTTTCCTCCGGCGGTCCGGATTTTTTTCTTGAGTGTTTCCCGGAGCGCCACCGCGTGCCGGATCAGACCCTCGAAACGCTGGGGGTCAAAGTCCACGTTGGTCAATATGGAAAAAAGCCCCTCGGCGGTAAAGGCATTTGCCTCCGTGTCGATAATGCCGGCCTTGCGCCCTTCCTGTGCATAAAGCGCCAACCCCTTGAGGGCATACACGAGCAGATCCTGGAGCGCCGCGACCTCCGGGTCTTTGCCGCAGACTCCTGTCTTTGTGCATCCCTCGCCTTTTGCCGTCTGTTCACACTGGTAACAAAACATGTTCATCTCTTCCATCGTCGTGATCTCCTTTTCCGTTGTATGTTGTAGTTGATTTGGATGCCGGTCAGTGCATTCCCAAATTTCGAGGCCAGCATAACCCGGAAAAGGGGAATAAACCTTGACTCAAGTCAAATATGAGAAATTTATTACGTAAACGCGGAGGCCAGAGTTTTTCCGAAGTTTATGCAATTCTCCCGGCCCTGTTTGTCGGGATTCCACATTTCCTTCAAGCCGTCGTTTACGAGCGCGAACCCGCCTTCTTTCAATTTTTCCGATATCACCTTTACCGATTCCCCGCTCCAGCCATAGCTGCCGAAGGCAGCCGCCTTCTTGTTCTTGAAACCAAGCCCCTTCATCTCTTCCAGGATACCGGCCGCGGCGGAAAGGATGCCCTTGTTGACGGTGGGGGAACCCACAATGATGGCCTTCGACTTGAAGACCTCCGTGATGATGTCGTTCCTGTCGTAACGGGCGCAGTTGAAGAGTTTTACGACAACCTTGTCGTCGCCCTGCCGGATCCCCGCCGCAATCGCTTCCGCCATTTTACGCGTCGAGTTCCACATGGTATCGTAAATGATGGTGATCTGGTTTTCCTGGTAGTCGTTTGCCCATTCAAGGTATTTATTCACGATCTGGAGCGGGTTTTTGCGCCAGATCACGCCGTGGCTCGTGCAGATCATGTCCACGGGCACGTTCAATCCCACTACTTCCTTTATTTTCCTGTCCACCAGTTTGCTGAAAGGGGTAAGGATGTTCGCATAGTATTTGATGCATTCACGCTCCAGTTCGGCCTGATCCACCAGATCGTTGAACATCAGCTCGGAGGCGTAGTGCTGGCCGAAGGCGTCGTTGGAAAAGAGAATATTGTCGCCGGTCAGGTAACAGAACATGCTGTCCGGCCAGTGCAGCATGGGGGCCTCGATGAAGATCAAGTCCCTAGAGCCGAGGGAGAGTTTGTCGCCGGTCTTGACCGGCGCGAATTTCCAGTCTTGGTGATACTGTGCCTTCAGGGATTTGACGGCGTTTGCCGTACAGTATACGGGCGTGTCCGGGATTTCCCGCATCAATTCCGGCAGCGCCCCGCTGTGGTCCGGTTCGCCGTGATTGGCGATGACGAAGTCGATGCCCTTTAAGTCTGTTTCCTGCTTCAAAAACTTCACATATTCTTTTGCATAGGGCGTCCAGACCGTATCAATGAGTGCCGTTTTTTTGTCTCTGACGAGATAGGAATTATAGGTGGTACCCTTGTGCGTCGAGTATTCTTCACCATGAAATTTCCTCAGTTCCCAGTCCACTTTCCCGACCCAGGTGATGTTGTCTTTGATGGTAAAACTCATTTTTCTGCCTCCTTGGTTGCTGATCCCGCTCATGATTCATCTTGCCTTGTTTCCGCCCTCTATCGGACCGGACGGGTGATACACGTCTGGACAGACTGTATTGGTCCGTTTCCGTCTACTTCATGGGTTCATGGGTTGTCTCCGGCGCGATTTTTTCCGTTTATAGCTTTTGCGCTCGCGATATGCCTTGACTTAAGTCAACGGAGGGTGCTATTTACCTTCCCTCACAAGGATAACCAATGGAAATTATCGACCAAATCGCTGCAATTCCGCTGTTTGAAGGTATGCCCCCCGAACAGCTTAAGGAACTGGCAAGGATCGTAGTGACCAAAACCATCAAACGGGGGCAGGTGATTTTTTCCGAAGGGGATGAGGGAACCGGCTTTTACGTGCTTATCTCGGGCCGGGCAAAGATATTCAAACTTGCCCCCGATGGAAAAGAACAGATACTCCACATAGCGGCTCCGGGTGTGCCGTTTGGGGAAGTGCCTGTTTTTGCAGGCGAACGATTTCCCGCTTACGCGGAGGCGCTCGAAGAGTGCCGGTCTCTTTTTTTCCCCCGCCCGGCCTTTGTCGATCTTATCAAGAAGAACCCCATCCTGGCCCTCAACATGATGGCAGTCCTGGCCCGGCGCCTGCGCAGGTTCACCGGCATGATCGAGAACCTGTCCCTGAAGGAGGTGCCGGGCAGGCTGGCCGCGCATTTCCTCTATCTCAGCGAGCGCGCGGAGGGGGCCGAGGAATTGAGGCTGGAAATTTCTAAGAGTCAGCTTGCCGGCCTTCTGGGCACGATTCCGGAAACGCTCTCGCGCATCTTGGCCCGTATGACCAAAGAGGGACTTATTGAACCCGTCGGTCAGCGCCAAATCCGGATATTGGACCGGGAGCGCCTTGAAGAGCTGGCCGACGGAGAAAAACGGCTATCCTGAACCAAGGCAGTCTTTCATTTGATCCTTCCCAGTACGGCGCCGAAAAAACCGTCCGTTCCGTGGAGGTGCGGCTTACTCTGGAAAAACCCTCTCCCGTCGATCATGGATGAATCAATTGCCTCGGGCAGTTGCATCCGGCGGAAGTTGTCCCGCCCCTTGAGAAAGTCCTCGATCATCCCTTCGTTTTCCTCTTCCGTCAGCGTGCAGGTGCTGTAGACGAGGGTTCCGCCCTTCTTAAGATACCGGACCGCATTCGCTAATATTTTGCTCTGGAGACTTACACGATTTCCGATATCTTCCGAGCGAAGGCGCCACTTGATTTCCGGGTTCCTCCGTAATGTTCCCAAGCCGGAGCAGGGCGCATCGATGAGTATCCGGTCAAATACCCCATACCATTTCCTGCCCAGATCGGCAGTGGCATCGTTCACTATGGCATCTATAATAGTAATTCCCAGTCTTTCTGTCAATTCCTGCAGGGCGGCTATTTTCCCGTCATTGATATCTACTGCCGTTATGCTTCCCCGGTTTCCCATGATCTCGGCGAGATGGGTGGTCTTTACTCCCACTCCGGCGCAGATGTCGAGGATGTTTTCCCCCGGCTGTGGAGCAACGAGGCGGGCGATCAACTGGGATGCCTCGTCCTGAACCTGGATCAGTCCCTTTCGGTAGTAATCAGTTTCCCGAAGGGGGATGGAGGGATGATTGAGCACGATCCCATCGGGGGAGAAGACGGTTGCTGCCGCTTCGAAGCCGTCCCGGCGCATGGTTTCGATCACCTCCTCTCTCATGGCTTTGAGCCCGTTGACCCGGATGGCCAGGGGAGGTATTTCATTGTTCGCTTTGCACAGCGCCACAGTTTCATCGGGGCCGAAGGTATCGATCCATTTTTTCAC
>CAZTLA010000077.1:0-14077 GCA_964614365.1 uncultured Syntrophales bacterium
GGGTATCATTTCTCTGTTTCTTGGCTCTCTGATGCTTTTTGATTCATCGGACCCGGCGCTCCGGGTTTCCCTCACGGTAATCATACCGACGGTGGCAGTGATTTCTTTGTTTTTTGTCGCTATTATCGCTTTGGTTGTGAGGGCCCATATGCAGAAGAATTATACCGGCAGCGAGGGCATGGCGGGCGAGAGAGGAGATGCCGTGACTGACGTCCATGAGAACGGGCGTATTTTTGTCAAGGGGGAATACTGGAACGCGTTCAGTGATAAAAAGATTGAAAAAGGAAAAAAAATCAAGGTAATAACGGTTGAAGGGCTTAAACTAAAAGTTGAAGAAGATTGAAAAGGAGGCAGTATGTTTGCAGAAAGTATGTTCCCATTGTTGATTATCATTGTTGTGGTTGTCATGTTCCTTTCGTCGGCCATCAAAATCCTGAATGAATACGAGCGGGGTGTTATTTTTCGCCTGGGAAGGGTCATCGGCGCCAAAGGGCCCGGCCTTATTATTCTTATCCCCTTAGTTGACAGAATGGTGCGTGTAGACATGCGGACGATCACCATGGATGTCCCGCCGCAGGACGTCATTACCCGCGATAATGTTTCCCTGAAGGTCAATGCCGTTGTGTATTTCCGGGTTCTCGACGCAAACGCCGCGGTTATCAAGGTGGAGAACTATCTGTATGCCACCTCTCAGCTTGCCCAGACAACGCTGAGAAGCGTCTGCGGTCAGTTCGAACTGGATGAAATCCTGTCGGTAAGGGAAAAGATTAATTTGAATATCCAGGAAATTCTTGACCGCAGCACCGATGCTTGGGGGATCAAGGTTTCTCACGTGGAAGTGAAACAGATCGACCTGCCGGAAGAGATGAAGAGGGCCATAGCCAAACAGGCGGAAGCAGAACGGGAGAGAAGGGCGAAGGTGATTGCCGCCGAGGGCGAATTCCAGGCCGCGCAGAAACTGATTGAAGCTGCCGCTCTTATGGCTACGGAGCCCATATCTCTTCAACTGCGGTACCTGCAGACACTAACGCATGTTGCGGCAGAGAATAATTCCACCACTCTTTTCCCGATACCGATCGACCTGTTCAAACCCTTTCTCAAGATGATGGACAGATAGTGAAACCAGGAATGCCCCTGCAGACATCTCTTACCAGGAGGAGAGGGATGTCTGCGGGAACGGGAATAAATAAATGCGGGGATCGCGTATATTGCGAAGTCTGAGAAGATCGCCATGAAAAAAGAACGCCTCATATGTTTTCGCGTCAGTCGAGACTTGCATGAATCCCTATCGTTGGCCGCAAATAGAGAACGGCGCTCCCTATCCTCAATCATTGAAATTACCCTCACAAATTACTTGAAAGAGAGAAAGGCTCTCAAGGATATTGGAACGGAAAAGCGTATATATCCCAGGCAGGCCCTTGCCGTTCCCGTGGTGATTCATCAACAAGATCCGAGAGAAATCGGAATAGGAACTATTAGGGAAATTTCTCTTGGCGGTGTGGGAATAATAATTCCCGAAGATTCCAAACATAAGATACAGATCAATACGCAAGGTTCAAGATTTGAAATTATGTTCACTTTTCCTCAGGAGAATAAGCTTATAAAGTTGTTGTGCGAGTCTCGCCGCGCAGTTGATTCCCAAGAAGGCCCCCATATCGGAGCATCCTTCGTAGACGCCGATTTTCAGAGTTATAAGTTCCTCCAGACTCATCTGATGTAACGGAGTTCTTTTGTTCATATCACCAACATTTCAGTAAGTTCGAAATAACTATCTTCCAAAATAATCACTGTCAAGCTCTTTTTATGAGAATAGCGTCGCTATTCTTTACAAAACGATATTGTTCATAATACATAATGATAATGACTGCTTTCATGCAATAGTGCATTTAACATGTCGATCTTCTTTACAATTCAATGGTAAATTAATGAAGGATTAAATTTCTCCATTTCCATTACAATAAAATATTTATTAATAACGAATAGTTATTAATATGGGGCTATTGATAGAAAAGTGGTATAACTTATGCTTGCATAGTATAATATAGTATAACAGTATTGAGATCGTTTTATTATATGGAATTTTTGGAGGTGCTTAACTATGTATACTGAAACTAAAAAAATCGGTGATTACAATAAAGTGTGTGTTTATAGTGGATTCGATTTATTGGAAGCCTATAAACAATATGAATGTGGATGCCAAATATATGGGACCGTTATCAGTAACGGCGCCATCGAGTGGGGGCAGTTGGAAAAGCGGTGTTCCCTGCACATACAGCAATAGTAAAGAATTACGCCGTAGTGAGGAGGAGCGGGGCGCACCATTTTCCCGGCATTTACAGGGGAATGTTGTTATGCTTCTTCGAAAGCCTTTGCTGCGTTTTATCCTTCAGGGCGTCAAGGACCGCCACCACCCGTTTCCGGGTATCTTTTGGTGAAATGATCTCTTCGATAATCCCCCTGCCGGCAGCAAAATATGGATTGCTGAATTCCTTTTCATATTGAGCGACCAACCGCTGCCGCTCTGCGATGGGCTCCTTTGCCGTCGCAATTTCCCGGTGGTAAATAATGTTACAGGCGCCTTCGGCGCCCATAACGGCGATTTCCGCCGTGGGCCAGGCCATTACGTAGTCCGCGCCCAACTGTTTGCTGCACATGCCGATGTAGGCGCCGCCGTAATCTTTGCGGATGATGACGGTTATTTTTGGCACGGTGGCCTCGGAGTAGGCATGGAGCAACTTGGCGCCGTGGCTGATGATTCCCGCCCATTCCTGGCGGGTGCCGGGCATGTACCCGGGAACGTCGGCGAAAGTCAGCAAGGGGATGTTAAAAGCGTCGCAGAAGCGAATGAACCGGGAAGCCTTGTCGGACGCATTGACGTCGAGAACCCCCGCGGCGTGCCGCGGATTGTTGGCGATGACTCCCACGGGACGACCCATGATCCTGATAAAAGCGACGACGATATTTTTTGCCCAGCGTTCGTGCGGTTCGAATATCTCGTGGTTATCGGCCACGGATCGGAGCAGTTTTTTCATGTCGTATCCCTTATTGGATTTATCCGGAACGAATGTTTCCATCTCGGGACATTCCCGGTCAGGTCTATCCGAGCAAGCAACGATCGGCAGCGGACTGTGGCAACTGTCGGGAAGGAACGATAGGAGCGTTTTGATTCTGTCGATGCAGTCTTCGTCGTTTTCCGTTGCAAAATGACAGACTCCACTCTTGGTTGCGTGGGCTATGGCTCCACCGAGTGCTTCGTGGGTAACGTCTTCTCCCAGGACGGCTTTTACCACGGCGGGACCGGTCGCGTACATGTAACTGCTGTCCTTAACCATGAAGACCCAGTCCGTCAATGCCGGCGAATAGACGGCGCCGCCGGCAGCCGGTCCCATGATGGCCGTAATCTGGGGGATGTAACCCGATGCGGTGACGTTCCGATAGAATATCCCGCCGCAGCCTTCGAGAGACGGGACACCCTCCTGGATGCGGGCTCCGCCGGAATCGTTGAGGGCTACAAAGGGTTTCTTTGCATCAATGGCCATATCCATGATTTTCCATATCTTCCGTGCATGCATTTCACCGAGACTGCCTCCGGCGCTGGTAAAATCCTGCGCCGTCGCGAAGACCGTGCGACCGTTCACTTTGCCGAATCCGGTTACCACGGCATCCGCTGGAATTTCCTTCTTATCGACGCCGAACAGCGTTCCGCGATGCTGAACGAATAGCTGGATTTCCTGGAAGGTGCCAGCATCGAAGAGCAGAGCGAGCCGCTCGCGGGCGGTGAGTTTCCCGAGTTCATGCTGTTTTCTGACCATCTCAGCTCCGCCCATGGTCATCAGCGCTTCTTTTTTTGATAGGAACTTTCGGATTTTTTCTGCGGCTAAGCTCTTGACTTCCTCTTTCTTCATTCTCGACAATCTCCCGATAATTAATTTGAATAACCCGACGGAACCCGTGCATCGACTTTGTGAATAATGGCATTGCGCCACTGAGGGAGAGGGAGGAGATGCAACGTGGCGGCGTACGTTTCTTACTGGATACGAATGAGAATTTCAAGCTTTTATTTATATCTCTGTCGTTTATCACGAACGACAACAGGGTTTATTGATTAGGAATTTCGATCTTGACCTTGGTATGAAGGTGGGGTATGATCGCATTGATGAAAAGCCGATTCTATGAGGACAACCCCTGGGCAAATTTAATAACGGCCGCTGCCGTTCATTCGTCCGGATAAACGCCTTTCAACCCAGGCACAGCTTGCGAGGAGGAGAGATGAGATACATCGACGATGTCGATCTGAAAGGGAAAAGGGTTCTTATCAGGCTTGACTTCAACGTTCCCATGGACAAAGAGCAGAATATCACCGATGACACGAGGATCAGGGCTGTCATGCCTACAATCAACTATGCTCTTGATGAGGGTGCGCTGGTAATCATCATCTCGCACCTGGGAAGGCCAAAAGGCAAGATTGTCCCCGAGATGAGCCTTGCGCCCGTGGCAAAACGCCTGTCGCGTCTTCTGGGCAAGGATGTTCACATGGCCGGCGACTGTATCGGACCGGAGGTCAAGAAACTCCTGGGAACCCTTAAGCCGGGGTGCGTAGCGCTGTTAGAAAATTTACGATTCCACAAGGAAGAAGAGGCCAATGACGACGGATTTGCCGGACAGCTTGCCGAACTTGCCGATGTATATATTGACGATGCCTTCGGGAACGCACATCGGAGCCACGCCTCGAACGTGGGAATAACAAAGTTCGTCGGTGTCTGCGCCGCCGGTTTCCTGATTAAAAAAGAGCTTGACTACCTGAAAAAGGCCATTGATAAACCGATCCGCCCCTTCGTAGCAATTGCCGGAGGTTCTAAAGTATCGGGGAAGCTGGAATCACTCATGCACCTGATCAAGAAAGTGGACAAGATGATCATCGGCGGCGGTATGGCTTTCACCTTCCTGAAGGTGCTGGGATATGATGTCGGCAAGTCAATCGTCGAGGATGACCTCCTGGAAAAAGCAAAGGAAATCATGGAAATGGCAAAGTCATTGGGGGTAAAGCTCTATCTCCCCGTGGACTGTGTCATTGCGGAGAGCAAAAGCGCCGAAGCGGAGACGAAGATCGTTCCGGTACAGGAAATCAATTCAAAGTGGATGGGATTGGACATCGGTCCCGCGACGATCACCCTCTATACCGAGGCCCTCTCCAATGCCAAGACGATCGTCTGGAACGGGCCCATGGGAGTGTTCGAAATCGATGCCTTCAGTCGGGGGACCACGGCATTGACCCACAGCGTGGCGAATTCCTACGCCCTGACCATCGTGGGTGGCGGCGATACGGATGTGGCGGTGCATAAGACCGGCGAAAGCGATAAAATCACGTACATTTCCACGGGTGGGGGGGCATCGCTGGAACTGCTGGCAGGCAAGATTCTGCCGGGGATCGAGGCATTGGAGCACTGCTGAGAGGAGGAATGGAGCCATCGGCGCGTACTCCTGAACAGCTATTTATTCTGGGATGTCATGGTCAGGAATCTAAAGATGCTCCTGGAATACGATGGGACGCGCTATCACGGATGGCAACGCCAAAGAAACCCCCTGACCATCCAGCAGGTTCTTGAAGAGTGCATCAACCGGATCACCGGCGAAGATGTCCGGGTTACCGCGTCCGGAAGAACCGATGCCGGCGTGCATGCCCTGGGCCAGGTGGCGAATTTCAGAACGAACTCCTGTTTGGCTGCAATAACTCTTCTCAAGGGGATCAACAGTCTTCTCCCGAAAGACATCGTTATTAAGGAGATTACCGAGGCAGGCGATAGCTTCCATGCCCGCTATGACGTTAAGAGCAAGGTCTACCTGTACCGGCTGTTTAACAGCCCAATACGGCCCGCCCTGCAGCGTCTTTACACCTGGGTCATCTATCAACCCCTTGATCTGAAGAATATGAGAACCGCCGCCGGTCATCTCCTGGGAGAGCATGATTACTCCTCATTTTGCGCCACGGGCTGCGATGCAGTGAATCATGTTCGGACGGTCACGGCCATCGATATAACGCCATCGGGCTGCGGCTTCATGGAGATCCAGGTTGAAGCCGACGGCTTTCTCCGGTATATGATACGCAATATTGTGGGTACCTTGGTCGAGGTTGGCAGGGGGAAACGGACGCCCGATGGAATCCCCGCGCTGCTGGAGGCACGGGACAGAACGCTGGCAGGTATAACAGCGCCGCCGCAGGGGTTGTTTCTCAAGGATGTTAAGTACTGACCATTTTTTTGGGAGAAATTACGACAGGTGAAGATGCTGCTGCTGGGATATCAGGGTATGCTGGGCTCTGCCCTTTTTGAAAAGCTTTCCGCTGCACATGAGGTTTCGGGAATAAGCCGTAGGGAACTGGATATCACCTCGGAGGAGGCATGCCGACGTCTGATATCCGCCGCCGCACCGGATGTAGTGGTGAACGCGGCGGCCTACACAAATGTGGATGGCTGTGAAGTTGAACGGGAGAAATGCTTTGCCGTCAATGCCCTCGGGGTGAAGAATATCGCCCTAGCCTGCCGTGAGCGGGCGATCAACGTGGTGCACTTCAGCACTGACTACGTTTTTGACGGAGGGAAGAACAGCCCCTACCATGAATCCGACGAATGCCGTCCTGTCAATGCCTACGGCCTCTCCAAGCTCGAGGCGGAACGCCTTCTGGAGGCTTTTTCTCACAACTTCCTTATCATCAGGTCTTCATGGCTTTACGGAATAAATGGCAGAAACTTTGTCAGCACCATCCTCGAAAAGGCTGGATCGGTCGGAAGACTGGAAGTGGTTACGGACCAGGTTGGCTCCCCCACCTCTACGGGTGATCTGGCTGCTGCCACCGCGACCCTCATAGAGGAAGGGCACAGGGGAATTTTTCATGCGGCCAACGGCGGGCATTGCAGTTGGTATGATTTTACCCGGGAGATTTTACGCTGTCGGAGGTTAAACGATGTAGCCGTTTTGCCGATAACATCCGATAAGCTTACGAGGCCTGCCGTGCGTCCCCCATACAGCGTTCTTGACTGTCTCAAGTATACATCGGCAACGGGACGAGGCATGAGGACGTGGCAAGAAGCTCTGCAGGAGTACCTCAATAAATACACAGATGAGGAACTGCGGAACGAAAAAAAACCGTTGCCGAAATAACCTTGACTATTCGTCGTAATTTCAGTAAGTTTCAGTATATAGATTCATGGTTAGTGGCCAATATGAAACGATCGGATAGCCCTATGAAGAAGGCAGCGCTTTTTGCCATCCTGGTTTTCAGCTTTTCTTTGTGCCATGCGGCCCACGGTCAGAATCTGATGCGCGCAGAGGGAATAGCCACGATTCATAATAACTTCGTAGATATTGCCCGGGACAAGGCGCTGGAAAACGCCCAGCGCAATGCCATCGAGAAAGCTATGGGAGTGATGATCTCAAGCAGTTCGGAGGTTGAGAATTATCAGCTGAAGATCGATCGCATCCTCTCAGAGTCCCGGGGGTTTATCAGCAGGTACAACATTATTTCCGAAAAACGAGACGGGGATGCCTACCATGTTGTCATCGAGGCCGAGGTAGTCGTAGACCGGCTCAAAGATCGCTTGATGGCAGTGAACCTCATTATGGCCCGGATGTCAAAACCCCGCATTATGATCCTTTTCAGCGACCGTGCCCAGAAGGATTCCGTCGCCGAAGCCGCCATGACGAGCCATCTCCTTTCCAGGGGATTCAAGCTTGTGGACACGGGAACGGTGAAAAAAGAATATACCCCGGAGACATACCAGAAACTTACGACTGACCAGAAAAGCATTGTCGGACTGGCGCAGCAATACGGCGGCGAGGTGATTCTCATCGGGAGTGTTGAAACAACAACCACTTCCTTCAACCTGGGCGGCATAGAGATGCATTCCAACAAAGCGGTCGTTTCCGCCAAAGCGGTAAACGTTGACACGGGAGACATTATCGCCTCCGACAGCGAGAGCGTTTCCGCCCCCGGTATGAAAGGTAACGTAAAAACCGTTACCGAGGAGTCTGCGGGAAAACTGGCAAGAAAAATGGTTGACCGGATTCTGGAACGCTGGTCTTCAGAGCTCGCTAATGCCATGACGATCAAACTGATTATTACGGGCCTCGATACATACCAGGCGCTGCTGGGCTTCAAGGAGCTCCTGAAGGCTGAGGTGAAGGGAATTCGTGAGATACACCAGCGCGCTTATGCCCAGGGTCGCGCTGATTTTGACATCGAAATACGGGGTAACGCCCAGGGACTTGCCGATGACATCGCCGCCATGAAGCTCAATAAGAAAAAAGTGAAGATTATGGGAATTACCCAGAACAAGGTTGAAGCCGCCGTTTCTCCTTAAGAATCGTATTAATTTTTATCGTGATCGGAAGGGGTTCTTAAGAATTAATCACGGCGGAGAAGATAGGGAGGCCATCATGGAGGTGAAAAGGTATAAGGGGAGATTGGCCGGTTTTGTCGTTTTCCTGATTCTTGCGGGATGTACCGGTGGTGAAAGCTTTAAACTGGGACAGGAACTTGCCAGGGACAGGCGATGGAACGAGGCAATTCTTTATTTTGAAAAAGCGGTTACCGAGAATCCTGATAATGAAGACTATAAGAATCATCTCGCCAAGGCAAAGCAAGAGGTGGCTAAGGCAAATTATGAAAAGGCAAAGAAGGCCCTCGCTTCCCAGCCCGACGCCAATCTCCCCGCTCTTGAGCAGATAGCAAAAGAGATGAATCTGGCCTCTACCCTCGATCCCCAAAACAGAGAGATGAAGACCTCCGGCGATATCCTGAAAGCAAAGATCACTACCCTCCATGCCCGCGTCAAAACACTTTATAGCCAGGCAGAAACGGACATGCAGAGGGAGGACTGGATGACGGCCCTGGACAAATTGAGGGAGGTAAATAAGATTTATCCCAGCTATGAGGATACGGGAAATAGACTCGGCCGAGCCGAGCAGGAATTCACCAAGATGTCCTACCAGCAAGGTGTGGCCTTCGCCAAGCTGGAGGACTGGCGCCTGGCGGCGCAGGCCTTCAAGGCGGCGATGGACATCAATCCCCATTATTTCGACGTGGCGCGGCTCTATCAGGATGCGAAAGCAAAAGACAACGCGGAGTATTATCTCAGTGAGGCCGAAAAGGCGCAAAAGGGACTGGGCTGGGAGCGGGCCGTTCTTATGCTTGAAAAGGCCGGTGAATACCAGCCAGGAAATCAGGCGGTCATGAAAAACCTGGAGGATTTGAAATCAAAGGTCGGCCGGATCTATTACGAAGACGCGATCCGACTGGCTAATCAGGGAGCCCTTATCGGGGCTTTCAAAAAGCTCTCGCTCGCAAAAACATATACCCCCTCCCTGCAAGATGATCCTCTCTATCGGGAATTTATCGGCCGCTATTGCGGTCTCTTGATCGAAAAAGGCGATAAATATTCCGAACGGGAACTGTGGGGCAACGCTCTTTTGTGGTATCAGAAGGTGGAGGGTCTTAATCCCCATTATCCCGATTTGTTTCAAAAACTCCTGGAAGTAAAAGATCACATCAATAAAAGAATAAAAAAATCGATCGCCGTTTTTGATTTCGGCAGTCCCAGTAACGATAAGGATGCGGGGAAGATCGCGGCGAACAAGCTCATTACATACCTCCATCGGAATGCGAGCGGCGATCTCCGAATTATCGAACGGGAAAATCTCCAGTCCATTTTGCGGGAAATGCAACTCGGTCAAACGGGACTGGTAGATATGAAGGCGGCGCAAAGTGCCGGGAAGATGAGGGGAATTGATACGTTCATCATGGGTGACGTGCTTCACTTTTCCGCAAAGACGACCGATAGTCCGAGCACCAGCCAGGTTAAGGTTCTCGTGGATGAAGAAGATGTATCCAATCCGGAATTTTCAAGCTGGCTCATCTTGAATCCCAGGCCCACGGCCGAGGAACTTCGGAACGCGCCTCCCCGGACCATGAAGAAGAGAAACTTCCAGTTTATTTCCTATAAACGGGGCAATGCAAAGATCAGTTCCATGATAGAAATCTCCTATAAACTGGTGGATACCACGACAGGGGAGAATATCTTCACCAATACGATTTCCGGAAAAATGATCAAAGAGGATAACTATCAGGATGCCGTGCCGCTGGCGAATATCGTGCACGATCCCCTGGAACTTCCAACGGAAATGGAGGTCCTCGACGATCTGACTAATGCGAAGATAAGCGAGGTGGGGCAGAGCGTCCTGAAGAATTACCAGAGTCTTGAGGTTGAGTACTTCAACCAGGGACAGACGCAGCAAAAGCGCCGCAATAGCGAGCTGGCCATTGAAAAATACATGGATGCGGTTTTTGACGAAAAACTGAAGGGAATCTCCACCCCGATTTCGCAAAAGTCACAGGAGCTTATCGAGGGGATTATTCAGGACAAATAGGAGCATGGATTGCTGCCGGATCGTTACCAGGAGGAGAGGAATGGGAAAATTGTATCACGTATCGTTCGCTTCGATACTTGCTTTCCTATTCATACTAGAGAGTTCCGTCGCTTTTGCCGCCGGTCGGATAAAGATATCGGTTTTTAATTTCTCTACAGCCAATCTCGAAGCCTCGGGATACGGCACATCCGTCACCAACATGCTCGTCAATTACCTGAAAGGGGAATCCGGCCTTGCCGTGCTGGATCGCAAGGAACTGGAAGCATTTCTGAGCCTGAACGACCTGCAGCAGAACGACAATCTGGAAAACGTCGCCACCATCGGTAATCGGCTCGGGCTCAATGTCATTGTGACCGGGGGTGTGGAAAAGAAAGGGCCGCTTATCCTGATAACCTGCAAGGTAATTCAGGTGGAACGGAAAAGAGTTCTCCTCAATACCCAGGTAAAATCTCTTGGTGATGCAAGTTTGGCAAGCGAAATCATGCGGCTCAGTACCATGATCAGTTCGACCGTTACGGGTTACGCTGCAGTATCTCCTGAAACACAGGAACCTGTACTGAAGGGACCGCTCAACGTACAGAAGCGGTCGGGCAACAAACGGGTTTATCTGAGTTGGGAAATGTCGCCCGAAAGCGCCGCCAGCGGTTATGAGATATTTCGCGCGCTTTCCGAGTCAGGTCCGTTTGTGAGAATCGCACAGGTAACGGTCCCCGAGTATCTTGATCAGGGCGTGGAAAAAAACACGATCTACTACTATAAAATACGGTCCTTTACTGCCAAAGGCGAGCAAAGCGCCTTCTCAGCGGTCGTCTCCGCAGAATCGGCCTTAACCCCCAATCCTCCCATCATTCTCAAAACGGAGAGGCATGTCAAGAGTATTCAACTTACCTGGTCGCCGGCCCCTATCGGCAGCGAAGATCCCCTCAGATTAACAGGATATAAGCTCTACCGGGCAAAAGTTGAACAGGGACCGTACCGGGAGGTGGGAAATGTTCTGGGCAAGGATATTGCAATAGGCATAGACGCGGGAACAGCGCTTGATAAGATCTTTAAAGTCACCTATGCGGACAGGGGGCTTTCCGATGGGGATGAGTACTATTACCGGTTAACCGCATATAATGAGAAGAATCTGGAAAGCGACTTTTCCTCACCGGTCAAGGGAATCACGATACCCGTTATCGGCGGATTATCTGCACAGGGAAACATGATACGGGAGATAAGACTGACATGGGATTCCCTTGATTCATCGTTTGTACGCGGGTATTACGTTTACCGGAGTACTTCAGAGGGTGCAAATTTTACCAAGGTGAAGAAAGTCGACGCCTCCGGCGAGAAAAGCCTTCAGTATGTAGACCGAGAAGGTCTGGGCGATAGTATCCGGTATTATTATCGCGTCACCGCCATGGAAGATGCCGAGACGGAAACCTCCCAATCGGTGACCGTTTCGGCTGTTACGCGCGGCAAACCGCCCACGCCGCAGGCATTTAAGGCAAAAAGTGGATTGGTAAAAAAAGTAGAGCTTTCGTGGACTGCCAGCTCCGGCGACGATGTGGACGGCTACAAAATATACTGGTCTGCGGATAAAGAGGCCAAGCTTCTGGTGCTTCTCAAAAAAATTGAAGGGCGCAATAACAGTGCCTATACCGACGAGTACCGGGGATTTGAAAAGCTTGCCGATAACACTTCCTATTACTACTTGATCACTTCCTACAATAAGGTCGATGTGGAAAGTGAGCCTTCCACGAAGATGTCCGCGACAACAAAACCGCGACCCGGCAGTCCTGCGGGTCTTCGGGGGGTGGACCTCAGGGTAAATGAAGTTCCTTTGGCATGGCAGGCAAATTCTGAAAGCGATATTGTCCTTTACCATGTGTACCGCAGCGCTCTGGGGAGCGAGGAATTTTCACGCATTGCCAAAGTAGAAGGCAAAACGGCCTATACGGACAAAGGCTTGAAGGAGGGGAGCATCTACCGTTACCGGCTTCAAGCCGAAGACCGGGACGGGTTGTTCAGTGATTATTCAGCGGTTATTGCCGTCAAGACCAAGCCAAAGCCCCGGCCGCCGGCAGGACTTGCCGGTACGTTCCGCGATGGCAGAGCGGAACTGAATTGGAAGCCGGCAGAGGAGCCGGATGTCGCTCACTATACCATTTACGAGAAACGATTTTTCGGGTTGGAGAAAATTGCGACGGTCACCGCTGACTCCTTTAGCGAGAGTGGGCTTGCCAAAGGGAAGAATAAAACATACCAGATAACCGCGACAGATCGGGACGGACTGGAGAGCGAACTCAGTCAGGAAGTAACCGTTACCGCTGTTGTCCCGTAATGCTGAAGAGAAATTGTGGGCGTATTATGGTTCATGCCGTCGAAAAGAGCGGTTTTGCGCGCACCTACGTGATATCCGGGAGCGATGGTCTGATGGCGGTGGACGTGGGCAGCGTCGGCGCCGCTGAAGATGTAGTCGCATACATAGAAAAAACGCCGGGGATTGCCCTGAGTGATGTGAAATATATTACGGCTACGCATTTCCACATTGACCATATCGGCGGAATCGGGCATCTCTTGTCCCGGTGCAGCCCGGACACAAAGGTTTTATTTCATCACCTTGTGATGGATTACCTGGCGGGAAGAAGAAAACTTTCCCTCATGAGGAACTGGGTTGTCGGTTTATTGCCGACATCTCTCCTGAGCGCCCGCTCCGTGAGGTCATTTTCCCATCTCAAGTTTGAAAGCCTGGCAGGGCTGCCGCTGCCCGGTCTCAGGAATCTCCTTCGGCTACCCTATGGGAATGAGAAAATCGGCTTTTTCGGGGGAGGCGGAGGGCTGAGGCACCGGATAGGGTTTGATGATTGGGACGCTCTATCGACGCCGGGACATACGGAGGATTCGGTAGCATTCTTTAGCGAATCCTCCGGCGACCTTATCTGTGGAGATCTGATCGTTAATGTGAGAGCTCAGGAGAACGGCAGATTGAACCGCTTTTACTCGGACGGGAAAGCGACTGTTGCGTCGTACCGTCTGCTGTGCGACACCACTCGCCCCACAGCCCTGTATCCCGGCCATGGTGAAGTGATCGCGGGGGGCGGAGATTTGCTTTCGAGAGTCAGGGTGTTTGATGCCTGAGCGCGAGAGGAAACTAACGGAGAGGGAGGCTGGACAATGAGAACGGTTTGCCGAACCTTTTTGCTCGTAGCGTGGCTGTGCACGTTGGGAATCATTGAGGGGTGTCTGGTAGCCACGGAAACGACCGTCATTGCGCCGGAAATCAGAGCGCATTTCGAGGGCACGTACAAGATAGACCCTTTCATGGAGAAAAACCGCCCGCTCAGCGTGGCGGTCCTGCCCTTTGTGGATAAATCCCGGAGCCAGGAAGGCGCCGACGCCGTGCGCCGCGGATTTTACAACCACTTCAGTTCGCTTCCTTTTAAGGATGTGGAACTGTACCGCGTGGATAATCTCTTGAAGAAGGCCGGCCTCACCGATCCCCTTGCGATCAGCAAGACATCCCCGCAGGAACTGGGAAAGATCCTGGGCGCTGATGCCGTCATATTCGGCGATATTTCCGATTTTGACAAGCTCTTTGCCGTCGTATATTCCCAAGTGTCCGTCGGCGCCGAGATCAAGATGTACGATACGAAGACGGGGAATTTTCTCT
>CAZTLA010000078.1:0-13943 GCA_964614365.1 uncultured Syntrophales bacterium
ATCATGTCCACCATTTCAAGCCGCGACAGTTGAAGCAGTTTTATCGCCTGCTGGAGCTGCGGTGTCATAATAAGTTGCTGAGAGAGCTTCAGGTTTTGTTTTAGTTCAAATGCCATAAATTTTCAGAGGGTAAAATCTTCGCCAAAGTAAATCTTCCTCGCCGACTCACAGCCGGCAATTTCTTCCGGAGGCCCCTCCACAAGGATTGAACCCTCATTGACGATATAGCCCCGGTCACAGACAGATAGGGTTTCCCGTACGTTATGATCGGAAATAATAACGCCGATCCCTTTCGACTTGAGTTTTTCAATAATTTTTTTTATATCCGCCACGGCCAGCGGATCGATGCCCGCA
Organism: uncultured Syntrophales bacterium; assembly: GCA_964614365.1. Lineage (GTDB taxonomy): Bacteria > Desulfobacterota > Syntrophia > Syntrophales > JACQWR01 > JACQWR01. The sequence goes on from CAZTLA010000078.1 coordinate 355, forward strand.
AAGGGTTCATCGAGAAGGATGTACTTTGGCGATGTTACCAGCGCTCTCGTAATCTCGACTCTCCGTCGTTCTCCGCCGGACAGGGAATAGGTGTAATGCTTTGCCAGCGAGGTAAGGTCCAGTTCTTTCAGAAGTTCAGCAAGGCGCTTTTTCATCTCGAAAGCATCGATGTCGAGTGTCTCCAGGATGGCCATGATGTTGTCTTCAACGGTAAGTTTCCTGAATATGGACGGCTCCTGCGGCAAATAATTCAGACCTTTTCTCGCCCTCATATACATAGGGGCCTGGCTTACATTCTCGCCGTCCAACATGATTGTTCCGCCATCCGGTCGTATCAGCCCGACGATGATATAAAAAGTCGTCGTTTTGCCGGCTCCATTCGGCCCCAGAAGTCCTACAACCTCTCCAGGATTCACCTCCAAATCAACGCCGTTAACAACATTCCTTCCCCCGTATTTTTTCACCAGTCCCGACGCCGAAAGTTTCTGCATACTATAAGTCCGGTAATCCCTTCCACCTGGTTACTCAGTCCACGGAGGCGTCATTTTTTGTCCTTTTTCTCTGCCGGATAAATCGTCGCCGTCACTCTGTTGTCACCGGAACTTTCCACAATGCCCCTGTTCTCATCGAGAAAAACTGCGACCTTGTCGCCACGGATAACATTCGTCCCTTCTTTCATTACGGCATTACCGGTCATTACGATTTTCTGGCTGTCCTGGTAATATATGGCATAATCACCCGTGACGATTTTCTTATCCTGGGTAATCCGTACGTTTCCCTTGGCCTCGATTTTCTCAACGCTTCCCGTCTGGCCCAACTCCCCGGACTCGGCTTTTTTCCCGCTGTTGCCGGCATCGCCGGGTTCTTTCTTGTAATACAGGACGATGCTGTCGGCCTTGATCACCTTGTCCCCTTGAACGGCTACGGCATTCCCGGAAAAAACGACCATCTTCTCCACGTTGAACGCTTCCATACGATCGGCGGTGATCGTAATCGGCTTATCCCTATCCGGATTGATCTTTCTGCTTTCAATCTTTTCCTTCGCCATGGCTTGCAAGGCGGGGAAAAGAAGCATAACAACTAATATCATTGCTCGTTTAGTCATAGCACGTCCTGGCCCTTTTCCATTACCGAATCACGGCCCTCACCCCGGAGAGGATGGACGCCGTCTCGTCATTCAGGGAAAGTTTCATGCCCACCCCTTGTATCTTCGCCCGCCGGTTATCCATTTCCACCGGAGCGTCCGTCTCAAACTGTTTCTTGGAATCCGAGTACGTGAGATAATCCGTCGTAAAATGGTCGCCATTGTTTGAAACAACCACTACATTCCCCGATACGGTCATGTCGTTGGTGTCCGTCTTCATCTCGCCCGTGTCTGCATGCAGCACAAATTCTTTGCCGTTCAATAGAATGAGTTTTATGACAACCTTGTCAAAAAGGGCGCGGTTTTCTTTTCTCATATACCTCATCACATCCGCGCTTACCTCCCATTTTGAACCTTTTTCGCTCACGTCCGTATAATGCACGTCCTTGACCTGAAGATCGACATTATCCGACATGATCTTGAGCAACTTCCTGCCGGGAATTTTCTCCACATATATCTTCACAAAGTAAAATACCGCCAGAATACATATCAGTGTCAATCCGACGCTACTGATCTTTTTCCATTTATTTTTCATAAGTTACTGTCCAATACCCCTGGACAGAGGGAGGTTTTATCACCCACTGATTGGTCTATATCACCCGCCTCCGAACATGTAAAGGGAAAGATAATCTCCTCTTCTTCAGGCCAGTTCGTATTTCCCCGCCAGGTCCGGCCACTTGCCCTGCGCCTGAAGAATGAGATCGCATACTTCCCGCACCGCACCCCGACCCCCGCTTTTTTCCGTAACATAATGCGCGGCTTCCTTAACATATTCAGGAGCATCCGCCACGGCGGCGGCAAATCCCACCCGTCTCAGCAGGGGCACATCCACCACGTCGTCTCCCATACAGGCCACTTGGCTCGCAGAAAGCCTCCTTTTTTTCAGTATCTCTTCCAGGGTATCAGCTTTATTCCATATTCCCTGATATACTTCGGTTACACCGAGATCTTTAGCCCTGTGCTCAACAACCGGTGAATTCCTGCCCGTGAGAAAGAGGACGTCGATACCGTACCTCATGAGGAGCTTAATCCCATGCCCATCCCGTACATGGAATAGTTTCGTCTCCCGTCCCGCCTCATCCATGATGATTCCGCCGTCAGTCAGCACCCCATCAACATCGAGTATCAAGAGTTTGAGCGGCCTGATCCTTTCCGCCAGTTTATTGTCCATAGGTTCCTTTCGATATTCATCATCATGTCAACCGCAAGAAATTGCGTTTACGTCGGAAAAAATCATCTCCCTGCTTTCCTTCACGAGGCCGTCTATCATCTTCACGGTGCGGAGAATGCCGGCCAGAGAAGTAAGCGACAGGGAATTCGCGCCATCGCACAGCGCCTTATCAGGATCGGGATGAACCTCTAAGAAAAGGCCGTCTATACCCGTGGCCGCCGCCGCCCTGGCCAGGTACGCGACCATTTCCCTCTGTCCGCCGGACGCTGTTCCCGCTCCGCCGGGAAGCTGGACGGCATGGGTCGCGTCAAAAATTACCGGACATCCCATACTTCTCAGGAGAGGCAGCGAGCGGAAATCCACGACGAGGTTATTATAGCCGAAGGTGGTCCCTCGTTCCGTAATCATGAGCCTTTCGTTGCCCGCGGCATGCGCCTTATCAATAATATTGGCGACATCCCAGGGGGCAAGAAACTGCCCCTTCTTAATATTGACGACCTTTGCATGCCGGGCGATATCCATGATGAGATCGGTCTGACGGCAAAGAAATGCCGGCACCTGCACAATATCCAGGACCTCAGCGGCCTGCTGAACCTCTTCGTGCCGGTGGACGTCGGACAGAAGGGGAACGCCCACCTCTTCTTTGATCTTCTTGAGAATCCGGAGGCCCTCGGCAAGCCCCGGCCCGCGATACCCGTCTTTCGACGTCCGGTTTGCCTTGTCGTATGATGCCTTGAATATCAGGGAGATGCCCAGATTCCCGCAGAGATCTTTCAGGAATACGGCAATGTCTTTTGTTCTTTTCTCATCCTCGATAACGCAGGGCCCCGCTATAAGCACGAACGGCGCCCCTCCTCCCACGGTAATACCGTCTACCAAAATCTGCTTCATAATCCGTTCATCCCTGTAATTTTTTCTGTATCATTTTGATTCTCATCTGGGGGATCTTGGCAGCCGCCTTCGTCGATTCCGGATTCAACTCGTACGCCCTGACATAGGCCTTGTGCGCATCCTGAAACATGCCTTTTTTCTCGTAGGCGGCGGCAAGATTAAGGTAAATGTCGTCAGCTTCCGGATCGTAACGCAGCGACGCCCGGTAGTACTCGATCTCCCTGTCCGTATCTCCCATCAAGTTGTAAACAGAGGCCATTCCCGCGTATGAGGATGCATTTTTCGGCGCAATCTCGATCATTTTCTTGTAGGTCTTGAGGGCGCGATCATACCGGCTCTTCTGCAGGTAATCGGCGGCCAGGATGTTCAGCACCTCCGCAGTCGGTTTCAACGAGGCATATTCCTCGTACTGGGACATCGCCTTGTCCTTCTTGCCCAGTTTATCATACGTCAGGGCAAGATTATAGTGAACCATCGGATCGGTCACTTTCATCCGCAGGGCCTTTTCGTAGTATTCAGCGGATTCACGATATTTTTTCAGCCCTCCGTACGCGAACCCGATGCCGGCATAGACGGGGCCTTTTTGCGACGACAGCTTCAGGATTTTCTCATAGTACTTGAGCGCCTGGGCGTACTGCTTGACCCTCATGCTGATATCGGCCAGGCGACCGAGGGCATCCGGATCGTCGGGCTTAATCTCTACTACGCGCCGGTACTCGACAATAGCCTCCGGGTCCCGTTTCCCTCTCTCGTATATTGCCGCAAGATTGAAATGAACGACGGAGTCGCCGGGTTTCAAGGCCAGCGATTTCCGGTAATGCTCTTCCGCCTCCTTCAAAGCCCCCTTTTTCCCCAGGATAGCTCCAATTTTCGCGTAGATAAAGGCGTTGCGGGGCTGTGTGCGCAGGAGTTCACGGTACAGCTTCAGGGCATCGTCGTATTTACCGGCGCCGGAGTATGCACCGGCCACTGCATCAAGTACATAATCCGCGGCGGGCGCTTTGGACAGGGCAGTTTTGAACTGCTGCATAGCGATTTCCATTTTTCCCGTTTTCCCGTAAGCCTCGCCCAGCCCGACCAGAAGGAGGGGATTATCCGGGTCCAGCTTCAGGGAACGCCAGTAGTTGTCAATCGCCCGCTCCCAGTCCCCCAGGTATCCATAGGCGGCTGCCATGCCGGCAAAGGCGCTGCTGTCGGAAGAGTTGATGGCCACAAGACGCTGGGACAGCTTAATGACTTTTTCATATTCCCGGGCATTCATATATGCCTTTGACAGTTCCGTCATTGCAGGAACATGATCGGGTTTTACCAGCAGGGCTTCGCGGTACTGAGCAATTGCCTCCTTGGTCATGCCGGCGCGCAGGTACAATCCTGCCAGCATGATGCGGATGTTCGTGTCCCCAGGGTTCATGGACACCGCATTTTTCAGGTATTCGATCTGTTCCCGACGGCTGCCGGAATTCCTCGCATATCTGAGCCAATCCTGGGGGGTAATGATTATCTTGACCTGGATTGACGCGATCGTCAGGCCCTTATACAGAACCTTAATCATGCTCTCGGGCGGAACAGACGTTCCCGCCTCGCCGGCGTTCTCCGCAACGACCTTGTCTACCAACTCGACGCCCTTGAGCAATTGGCGGAAATCATTGTTCCCTCCGATGCCCTCCACGTCGACAGCCAACCCTTTGCCGCGGAAGACATCGGATGATACATCCTTGATCACGAATTCATCGCGGTAGGTTACCTCAAGGACGTCGTTTTTCGTGAGCCGTATATCCTTGCCGTTCTTTTCCACATCGAGGCAATAGAAATGAGGAGCTTCACCGAAGACGGCAAAGGAAAAGGCATTTTTCAGTCTGCTAAGGGCGAATGATATCCCCTTGAACTTGTCGGGAAACCCCAAGCCAAGAACCAACAGCGCCATGAGGAGAATCGCCAGCAGGGAAGAGACAATCCAGAGCATCCGCAATGAACGCACGGGTGTCTTCGCCCCCTCTTTGTGATCCTGTCTGCGATACGATCTCGTAACCATGATCGAACGTCAAGCTCCTTCCGGCTCCGAATGGAGATCATCCTTGCGCGCGCTCAAGGAGAACCTTCAGTTCCTACAAAATAATACTCGGCCGCTGCCGAATTCAGCCCCGCGGGTGGAACCTCCGGTGCACTTCCTTCAGCCGTTCTCGGGTGATATGGGTGTACATCTGCGTGGTCGATATATCGACGTGACCCAGCATCACCTGAACGGAACGGAGATCCGCCCCCCCTTCCAGAAGGTGGGACGCAAAGGAATGCCGGAAGGTGTGCGGATGCACCCGCTTGTGCAATCCCGCCCGTTCGGTATATTTTTTTACGATTTTCCAGAATCCCTGTCTGGTCAGAGGCTTGCCGGACCTGTTGGTGAACAGGATATCTATAGCCTTGCCCTTCGTCAACCGGGGCCTCGCCTCATTCACATACTGCTGGAGGAACGCATAGGCGGATTTACCGATGGGCACGATTCGCTCCTTGCTCCCCTTTCCCATGGTCACGAGGTAGCCCACCTGCCAATTGATGCTGTTCATCGTGAGCGATACCAGTTCCGAAACGCGTATCCCCGTTGCATAGAGCAGTTCGAGCATGGCCGTATCCCGCAGGGCGCCCGCCGTTGCCGTGCCGGGCTGGGCAAGAAGCATATCTATTTCCTTGGGGGACAGCGTGTCGGGAAGATGAAGCCAGGTTCTTGCCAGTTCCACATTCGCCACGGGACTTCGTTCGATCAATTTTTCACTGAGGAGGTACTTGCAAAAACCCCTTATCGCAGCCAGAACCCGGTTCACTGAATTCGCCGCCAGTCCGCTTTTTCTCAATCCGCCCAAATGTAAAACTATTTCGTCCTGCCCGATTTTTCCCACATCGCGAATCCCGAATTCCCCGACGAAGTCACTATAGCGGTATAAATCGCGCCGGTACGCCTCCAACGTATTGCGCGATGCACCCTTTTCCACCGCAAGAAAGTTCAGATATCGGTCAATCAACCCATGCATGCCCATTGTTTAACCCAAATCCCCGGGAGACACAAAGATTTTTTCTGCGGCGTCGGGAAAATAATCGGACACGGGGAAAACAGGCGGATGCGGGACAACAACGAAGTCAGCGCAATCACGCGCTTTTGCGCAGGCGCAACGTAATTTCACGGTGAACCCTCTCCGCCTGGGCCAGGAAGACATCGAGTTTTGCCGAAATAATCTGGGGGAAGGGATTTCCGTCGCTTTCTATGGCGATGAACGGCAATCCTCCCGCGGATAAAGGAGGCTTCTCTTCTTTTCCGTATGCGGCGGCTTCTGTGGTTGAGCGGCCGCTCATCGCACTCGACAAGATCGCCTCAGAGAGACGATTCGGCATGCAGCCAAAGGGACCGATGGCAATGACACCGCAGTAATGATGCGGCACCTCCGTCATGGCCGCGCCGATCGTAAGGATCGCTTCTCCCGTCAGCTCGGGATTGATAAGGTGCCGGACATTGTCAATCTGACGTTCCACGTCCTCCAGCCGGCAGTTCGAGAATTTCGTGTCCGCCATGATTCCCTTGAGCATCCGTTCCTGCCTTTTCATCCATGCCGTCCTCAGACCCATCGTCACGCGCCCGCGAAGCCCCGGCTTCTCCCCGGCAAGATTCCTCTGGTAGCACCAGTCCGTGTAGTAAATCCATTCGCAAACGCCGGAAACCTTGACGGCGAACCCCTGCTCGGCGAGTTTATCCACGAGAAACTGGCGTGAGAAATCGTCATGGCGTACAAATATCTCTCCCGTCAGGAGGAGCGTGGGGGTTTCGGAGGGCATTCTTTTTGCGGGGGCATTTCTCAATTGAGCGGATACGGCCGCCATAATTTTGGTCATGTCCGCCGGCGTCGCCCCCGCCTCCATCGCCTGGAGAATGGCCTGCCACTGTTTCCAGAAAATATCCAGGGCATGTTCCCGGTCAAGAGCATTCGTCAGGAGCAGGGAGTATACTTCCTGCATAATATCGGAAATCACCATGGCCGGCCAGAGCTTGAGGGCGATGTTGCCGCCCTTTACGTTCCGGTAGCCGTTTTCCGCCTGGAGAGAGAAAAGAGCCACGTCCTCAACCTGCCGCTGGGAAATAAGCTGGTCAATGAAGGGCGAGTATTGCCCGAAACGGCACGGGCCGGAGGCCGTGGGCATAAAATAGACCAATAGCTCATTGCTGTCCGGACGACCCTGGAGATACCTCAGGAGGCCGCCTACGCTGAGAAGAAGAGGAAGGCATTCCTTGCAGCTTGTATTTCCCCTGCCCAACTTGAGTTCCACCTCTCCGGCGGCGGGCAGGGACGTGGCCCGTACCCCCATGCCGCGAAATACCGCGGCTCCCGCTTCGTTTAATATTCTGCCCATGGAGGGGAACACCAGATGCACGTGCGGATCGTCGAGGGCATAATTGCCGCCCCGCGAATCTGCCACGATCTGATTTTTATAGTCGAAATAGGCCGCACGATAAGTCCGCTCCTGGGGGATGGCTTCTTTCCCGACCGCGGCTTTCTCCAGTTCCCGATAATTTCTGATAATATCAAGAAATGCCTCTATCCGTGTCTCGATTCCGGCGTCTGCCACGTGACTGTCCAGTTCGAGAATGAGAAACGGTTTCGGCCCCATAATATTCCGAAAGTACTCAAGCAGAAAGGAGTCCGGTCCGCAGGAGAAATTGGTGATGTAGCACCCGAAAAGTTGCGGATGCCTCCGGATGAACCGGGCGCCCTTCAGAATCATCCGGCCCGAGGACCAGTACATGTCAGGATGGCTCTCCTCGCCCTCAAAGGGGAGGAAACTGAAAGGAACCACCGGCATGCCCCGCGAGGAAAATTTCTGGGGGATCCCCATGTTTGCATCCCGGGTAAAGGCATTGTATGACCTGCCGAAGATCACGATGCCCTGTCTCTCGAATTGTTCCTCGAGCTCCCGCAGAAAACGAAGTCCTTCATTCCTCATCTCGCCGCCCACCTTGCGCTGGACATTTACGGCGCCGCGAAAAGCGGCGCGCGCCCTGTTTTTGGCGCATCCCATTCCGGCGGCCATGGTAACAAACGCGTCTTCCGCCCGTTCGTATCCTCCGGAGAAATCCACGACCGGTTTGAGGACGTTTCCTCGCGTCGATAATTTCCCGAACGTTTCGTGATCCTTGAATGCCGTTGACAGATAATAAGGTTCCCCCTGGGAGAGGGGGCAAGTAATGCTCTGCCGACTGTCCTCCTCCAGGCAAACTCCTTTCACCTGGGGAAGGAAAAGGTAATCGGGCTCTTTCCGTAAGAGATTGAACAGGTAGCCGTGAGATAATTCAGCCGGGTAGCAAAAAGGCGCTCCTTTCAGATCGACGCCTTCCCGCTCCACGTCATCAGGGGTCAGCACAGGGAATCCAAGGTGTGTGAAGAAATGATGGTACAGAGGATAGTAGGTGTTCGTCAGGAAGGACTTGTTGACGCCCACCGTTTTCGAACCGGCAGCATCTCCCGTTCCGGTCTTCTCGTGCGAACGGGGGGCATAGTGATGGAATACCATATTTTCGTGTAATCTTACCGAATTGCCATTTTCCGAGTCCACGGCAATGTTGAAGCGGAGGTTGTACCACCGGTTGCATGCGCCGCCGAAGGGATAGGTTTTCCCCTCAAGTTTGATTTGGGCAATCTCGCATTTGCGGCCGCACTTTTCTTTTCCTCCGCCGCAGACAAAGGGCTTACCGTATTCAATCGCGCGGTCCCGCAGATCACGGAGCGAATAGGTTTCTTCATCCATGAGATGGAGATTCAAGCGCCGCTTTATTTCGAGCGCCACCCCGAAGGCGCCCATCAGGCCGGGTTCCGGAGGAACGACGATCCGTTTCCCCGTCAGGGAAGCCATGGCAAGCGGCACCGCGCGGTTGTAACATACGCCGCCCTGCATGAAGATGTTATTTCCTGCGGGCCTGTTTCCTCGGACGCGGTTGTTGTAATTCATGCATATGGAATACACCAGTCCGGCGACAATGTCCTCCCTGGTCATCCCTTCATGGGATGCATTCTTGATGTCGCTCGATATAAAGGCGGCGCATTGGTCGTTAAAGTTCGGGGGACGCCTTCCGAGAACCGCCAGTTCGGCAATTTCCTCCATGTGGATCCCCATCGTTTCCCGTGCGGCCTCTTCGAGGAACGACCCCGTACCGGCGCTGCAAGCATCGTTCATGGCGTAATCGGAGGGGACCCCTTTTTTAATAAAGGTATATTTCGCGTCCTGGCCGCCGATCTCAAAAATGGTGTCCACCGACTTATCAAAGTAGAGAGCCCCCGTGGCATGGGCAATAATCTCGTTGATAACCCCTGCCGTCATGCCGTGCAAACCGGCTATCTGTCTGCCGGAACCCGTAACACCCAGCCCCGCGATAGGGAGTTCGCTCTCAAGCGAACCGAGCTGATGCAAGAGTTCGGCGTAGCACGCCCGCGCAGCCTGCACCGGGTTTCCGTTCGTCCTCAGGTACACGGAGGCCAAAATCCGGTCGTCGTTCGTTCTCAGCAGGACCGCTTTAGTCGTCGTTGATCCTACGTCAAGCCCTATGATGCAGCGGTCTCCTCTGCAGGCCGTGCCCCGCTCCATATCCCTGAAGTCCACCATAGGGGCAAACTCGGAAAGGGGCGGAAGGGTGGAAAAAGAAACGCTCCCCTTCGCAAAAAGCTCCTCGGGGACCGGAAGCGGAACTGTGTCGTGATCCAACGCCCAGAGGGCCGAACCCAGTGCTTCGAAATAAGCCGCTTCTTTCGGAACGATAACGTCCCCCCACTCGCGGCTAAGGCACTCGATCATCACATCGTTCTGCGCTGCGCCTCCGATGATCATGATCCGGTCCTTCGGAACGAGCCTGATGATCTCCATAATCTTGAAGGCCATCATCTCGCAGAGTCCGGCAATGATCCTTTTCTTGGATACGCCCTTGTTTGTGGCATGGGTGCAATCGCTCTTGCAAAAAACACTGCAGCGTCCCGATACCGTATAGGGGTTGCTTTCATCGGCGGCAAGACTGATCGCCTCTGTGAGAGAAAACCCCAGGCGCCGCAGCTGCTGGATAAAGAACTCACCCGTTCCGGAGGCGCACTTGTTGCCGGTATGCACCGAACAAATCCGGCCGTCTTTCCCGACAACGTACACAAGGAAGGTTTCTCCCCCGGCGCTGACGATAGCATTCACGTGATCGCCTGCGCCGTTCAGATGCCGCAGAGCCTGCTCCACGGCCTCCGGCTCGGGAATGGTGGAAAGATTGACGGCCTGCCTGAGTTTTCTTCCCGTTACGGCGATCTTTGCGTGTTTGTCAGGCGCCAGGTCGCTGAGAGCGTTGAAAAAGGCCGCACGGGGATTTCCATTGTGGGGGGTAATTTTGAGAGATTCTATGGTGATGCGGCTGTCGTCGTCTTTTCTGATTCCCACAGCCGATAACGTTGAAGCGCCAATGCAGATGCCCAGACCCCTCATGGCTTTTACCTCTGTCAAGAAATAAAGTTCATAAACGGTCGAAGGGTTGCCCCGGGACGACACTACCGCCTGCTCTACCAGATTACGCATTACTGCGAAATTATCAAATTGGCAGCAGAACGCTCAGCACCGTTCGATGCTTCAGTATGCCCATTCACGCTCTGTTGCCCGGTGAACATAGCACATTTGCCGCATTTTTCAAGAAGGATAACGTTATCGGTCCTTTTTCCTTTTTTCCTGCTTGTCCTTTTTCTTCTCTTTTGCCGTCTTTGTCGGTTTCTTTTTCGTATCTTTCTGGATGTCCCTCGATTTCGCCATGGCTGTTCTCCCGCATGAAGTTCCCCTCGGGGGTTATTTTAAGAATCAGTCTCTTCCGCCATATTCACGTCTATTCACTATCATAGCGGCTGCCCTAGGTCAATAACGTTTGCGTCCCCGAGAAGATTATCTGCCCCACTTCAGCTTGGCATAAAGCATTGCACAGCCTAACGCCAGCGATATGCCATTCCAGATAATAACTGACATCAATCCCTGCAGTATTCCATAGAGGAGCCAGAAGGCAATGCCAATGGTAAAAAGCAGGGTAAACACAAGACTTATCTCACGGGCGCTCTTAAGCTTGAAAAGCCGCCATACCTGGGGGACCATTCCCATAGTCGTCAGAAATCCTCCGATAAATCCGATCACTTCATTCCAATCCACGTATATCCCTCCTTTTTTGAAGCTCTTCGCGGCAAATTATGGTAATGTGCCTGTACGGGTTGCACGTCGTTCCAACGGTTGGCTGAGGAAATACCACGGGATAACAATTTGCGCAAGGCATACCGCGTTAACCTCTTGCTTACAATACCTATTGAAAGGAGGAGTAACCATTCACTATGCATGCTGACAATCGAAGCTCGTTTCGGAGATCCCCGGAGGCAACGCTCGGACCATTGAAACGGAAGCTGCTCCTTGCAAACAAGATACTCGAATCGGAAAAGTTGGCCAGCCCCTTTGGCCACGTGAGCGTCCGTATCCCGGGGACGGAAACCTTTCTCATCACGAGGAGCATTTCTCCCGGAGCGGCCACCCTGGATGATATCCTGATCTGCGATTGGGAGGGAAGGATTCTTCAGGGAAAGTTCAAGGATACCTATTCTGAAGTGGTGATCCACACGGGCGTCTACAAGACGCGAAAGGAATTCACCTGCACGATACACACCCATTCTACATACGTGATCGCCCTGAGCATGGCAGGGGCCACGGTCATCCCCGCAAATCTCCAGATGACCGAGGTGGGACTTGAACCCATCGCGGTGTATAAAAAGATGCTCTACATCGATAAACCCGAGTTGGGAGAAGAAGTTGCCGCCCTTCTCGGGCCGAACAGAGCCGTTATTCTCAAAGGGCACGGCGCCGTAATCGTCGGAGAGAGCATTGAAGACGCCATGTACGCCGCCCTGATCCTTGAACGTGCAGCCATGTTCCAATTGATGGCGCGGAGCGTCGGACCGCTGAAACCGGTCTCAAGCAAGGAGAAAAAAGCGTTAACGAACTACCACAATAGCTTGCGAAGAGGAGGCCACGGCAGCTTTCGGGAGTGGGCCTACTATGAATGGAAACTGAATCCGCCACAGGTCAAGAGTCGCTGAAGGAGGGAAAAATGATGACCATCATGAAGGGAAATTTCTCGCCCAGGTACAACGTTCGCTGGCAGCCGCTTGCGGTGATTCTGTCCATCGTTCTTCTCTTTTCTTGGCAGTTCGCCTCGATGATCGCAGACTGGCTCTGGTTTAAGGAAGTCGGTTATACTACGGTCTTTTCCGTCCGCCTTCTAGCCCAGATGCAGGCAGGCCTTCTCTTTTCCCTCTGCTTTTTCACCATCCTGGCCGCCAACCTCTTGTTGGCCGTCCGGCTATCCGGGAGACCCGAGGATTTAATCCGGGGAAACGTGATCCGGATATCTCTTCCCGCGCTGGATCATACGCGGCTCAAGCAGTTCATCCTGATCGTATCGCTCGTCTGCAGTTTGTTTGCCGGAATGTATGGCGCCTCTCAGTGGGAATATCTCCTGCGTTCTTTCAACGGCGCCCCGTTCCACCTGTCCGACCCGCTCTTCAGCAGGGACATTGGCTTCTACGTCTTCCAGTTGCCGCTTTTACTGCAGATACAGGGGGGAAGCATGACGCTCCTGATCCTGACGCTCCTGGCCACGGCCATCCTTTACCTGCTTCGGGGCGCATTCACCTTTCTTCCTCCCGCAACGTTTCATTCCACCGCGAACGCCCAGCGGCACCTGTTTATCCTCATCGCCGTCATATTCTTTGCGGCATCCTTCGGCTACTGGCTCGATCTCAGCAATTTGCTGGTTGTGAAACGCGGCGTTGTCTTTGGCGCCGGCTATACGGACGTCACCACGCAGGTGTGGGTTCTGTATCTGCTGGTGGCGTTGAGTGTTCTTGCCGGGTTGTCCTTCATCGTCCTGATCTTCCGGCGAGACTGGCGAGTGCCTGCCCTCATTGCGCTGGTCTATCTGGTGGTGCTTTTCCTCGGCCGGGGCATCTATCCCGAGTTCGTTCAGAAACTCAAGGTTGTCCCCAACGAGAGCGTCCTGGAACGGCCCTATCTCGAGCGCAATATCCGGTACACCCGCCTGGCCTATGGCTTGGACAGGATTGAAGACAGGGAGTTCCCCGCACAGGAAAACCTGATCCTGAAAGATATCGAACGGAACAACGCCACCATAAGAAACATCCGCCTTTGGGATTACACGCCCCTGCTGCAAACCTACGGCCAACTGCAGGAAATACGAACGTACTATAAATTCCTGGGGGTGGACAATGACCGCTACCTGATAAACGGCGAGTATCGCCAGATCATGCTTTCCCCCCGGGAGCTTTCCTACGCCGCCCC
>CAZTLA010000079.1:0-13273 GCA_964614365.1 uncultured Syntrophales bacterium
AGGCCTTCAAAATACCTTCCGGCTCCATGAAACCCACGCTGCTCGTCGGCGATCACATCCTGGTAAACAAGTTCGTTTACGGGATCAAAATCCCCTACTTCCGCACAACGCTTGTTCCGATATCCGACACCCGGCGGGGGGATATCGTCGTCTTCATTTACCCGGAGGACAGATCCAAGGATTTCATCAAGCGGGTTATCGGTGTCGGCGGCGACACCATCGAAATCAGAAACAAGAAAATTTATCTGAACGGCTTGCCCCACACGGAGAGCAACGGCGTTTACACCGACGATTTCGTTATCCCCGGCTCCGTACAGCCCCGCGATAATTTGGGGCCGGTCATGGTGCCCAAGGGATGCCTTTTTGTAATGGGCGACAACAGGGATCAAAGCTACGATAGCAGGTTCTGGGGATTCGTCCCTCTCCGGGACGTCCTGGGAAAAGCCTTTATCATCTACTGGTCGTGGAACGGTGACGACCACAACGTACGGTGGAGCAGGTTCGGCAAGCTCCTCCGGTAGGTGAAACTCTCCCCAACAAATCGGCAGGTCCCTGTATTGACGGCACACCAAAACCATTTGCGGCGCGAGACATATGACTAAGACCAAACCGGATGTCCTGATACGCCTGATCGTGAACGGAGAACCCGTCGAACTCGCCGTGGAGCGCCGGGTAATGCCCTGGCACACGCTGGCGGAAACACTCCGGGAGACTCTGGGACTCACGGGAACGAAGATAGGATGCAATAACGGAGAATGCGGCGCCTGCACGGTCATTATGGATGGAAAACCGATCCTCTCCTGCTGTACGCTTACCGTGGCCTGCGACGGGAAGGAGATAACGACGATCGAGGGGCTTGGAAACCCCATCAGCGGAAAATTGCACCCCCTGCAAAAATCATTCATCGAACACGACGGCTTGCAATGCGGTTTCTGCACGCCCGGCATGATTATGCAGGCGAAAGCCCACCTTGACCGGAACCCCGCCCCAACGGAAGCAGGGATAAAAGAAGCGCTGTCGGGCAACCTCTGCCGCTGCGGCTCCTATCAGAAGATCGTGGCGTCCGTACTGGCGGCGGCGGCAGAGATGAGAAAGGAGTGACAACCATGCCGGAGAGGCTGTCACTGATCGGGAAACGGCTGCCGCGCGTGGGGGCGGGCGAACTCGTTACCGGCAGCGCCAAATTTACCTCGGATATAAGCCTGCCGGGCATGCTTCACGGCAGGATCTTGTGCAGCCCCCATCCCCATGCAAACATCGCAACCATAGACATCGGCGCGACAATGAAACTTCCCGGCGTCAAGGCCGTCCTTACCCATAACGACGTGGCGGGATTTCCCGATGCGATACTCGCACCGCCGGCCGCGCCCCTGAAAATTCTGGATCGAACCCTCTATTTTGTGGGGGACTACGTGGCGGCCGTGGCGGCGGAAACGAAAGACGCGGCGGAAAGCGCGCTGGAACTCATAGAGGTCGAATATGATATCCTGCCCGCCGTTTTCGACGCCAAAGAATCCATGAAACCGGGAGCCCCCGAGCAGAAATCGCTCTGGCCGGTAAATGTCTGGAATGCGCGGGAATCGGGAGAACCTTCCCTGGTTCTCGATAAGACAAAACTGACCGGGGGCAGCGTTGAGCGGGGTTTCGCGGAAGCAGACGAGATCGTTGACGAGGAAGTACACACCCAGGTCATGCTGCACGCCCCGCTGGAAACGGATACCGTCGTCGTGTCCTGGGATGCAAACGGCGTCTGCACGGCCTGGACCAAGGAAAACCCCGACCGCATGGTGAACTGGCTTTGGCCGATCCTCTCCCAGGGTTACGGCACGCCGCTGAACAAGGTGCGGGGGATCTGCAACTTTGCCGGCGGACGCTTCGGGAAACACGTCGACCTCCGCGTCCTGACGATGGCGACGATCCTGGCTAAGAAGACCGGCCGGCCGGTGAAATTTCAGGGATTGCGGGAGGCAGAGTATCACTGGGCGCGGGCCATTTCCCACAGCCGGGTGAAAATGGGCGGCAAAAGAGACGGCACGCTCACCGCCGTTCACATGAAGACCATTTCGAATTTCGGGATCGCACACCGCATGCCCGGCACGGAGCCGAGGAACATCGGGCGTGCGCCGAACTGGACCTGGAAATGCCCCAACTGCTATTACGAAGGCTACGGCGTCTACACGAACATTTCGGGGACGGGCTCGTTTCGCGGCTTCGGTTCGACACAGGGGCACTATGCCGTCTCGCAGCTCTGCGACCGACTGATAGAAAAGCTGGGGGTGGATCATCTCGACTTCTACCGGAAGAATCACGCGGGCGCAGGCGACTGGTGGGAGCAGCAGAAACAGACCCCGAGCGGGCTGGACGAGTGCCTGGAGAAAGCGACGGACGCCATCGGCTGGAAGCAAAAACAGCATAAACACGGCGGGCGGACGCTTCCCGACGGCAGGAAGCACGGCATCGGCATGGCCATCGCCGTGCACAGCGGCGGTGGCTGCAATCTCCCCGGCGCGGCCTTCGTCGAAGTGAACAAGGACGGTTCCGTACAGCTCTTCGCCGCCGGCGATGAAAGCGGTCAGGGCGTGTACACCGTCGAAACCGCGATCTGCGCCGAAGAATTGGGGGTGCGCTACGAAGATGTCCGCGTCGTACGCGCGGACACCGAATCGGCGCCGCAGGCCTCCTATTCAGCCCACAGCCAGAATACCTGCAACATGGGCGGCGCCATCCAGTTGGCCGCACGAGACGCGAAGAAGAAGCTGCTCATGCTGGCGGCCGGAGAGTTGGGGGTCGAACCGGAAGGACTGGATGCGCGGGAAGGATGGATTTATGTCGTTGCAGATCCCGCAAAAAAGATTGCCGTCCCGGCGGTAACGGCCAAGTATATCGGCGCCCGGACCCTGATTGACGGACGGCCTCTCGGATGTCGCGTGGATGGATACGGCTGGTACGCGCAGTGGGAAAATGTGCCCTGGACGCCTGAGGAACCGGAAGGCTCTCTGGTTCCCAAAACGTGGATTTGCCACACGGTCGAAGTTGCGGTGGATACGGACACGGGCGCCGTGGAAATCCTGAATTACGTGACCGCCCAGGATGTGGGGCGGGTGATCAGCCTCAACACCGCGGAAAACCAGCTCCTGGGATCAACGATCATGGGCATCGGGTTTGGCTTGCTGGAGGATTTCGTTCGCGACCCGCAGAACGGGCAGGGACTGAACGCCTCCTATCTGGACTACAAGATCCCGACCCATCTCGACGTACCGCCGACCACCACCATCATGGTGGAGCCCATCAATCCGAACACCGTTTTCGGAGCCAAGGGGATCGGCGAGGGATCGTTGGTCCCCAGCGCCCCCGCCATTGCGCACGCCGTTTATAACGCCATCGGCGTAAGAATGAACAACACCCCGTTCACCCCCGACAGAATTCTGCAGGCATTGGGCAAGGTAAAAAGAGCATGAAACCCTTTCAACACCTCAACGCCCGAACCCTGGAAGAGGCGGTTTCCGCAGCCGGCAAAAAAGCCATGCTGATCGCCGGCGGAACCGATTGTCTGAGCGTTTTAAAGAACGGCGTGCTGCCCGCCTGTCCGGAGGTCCTGGTGAACATCAAAACCATCCCCGGCCTGGCCTCGATCGAGGAGAGCGGCGCGGGGCTCCGGATCGGCGCACTTGCGACACTTGCCGAGGTAGCCGCGTCACCGGTGGTAAGGAAAAAATACAAAATCGTGGCGGAAGCGGCCGGGTCCGTCGCCTCCCCCCAGATACGAAACATGGGCACGATCGGCGGGAACCTGTGCCAGGATACGCGCTGCTGGTACTACCGGTGTTCTCCCTTTACGGGCAGAAGCTATCACTGCCGGCGCAAAGGCGGCAGCACCTGCTTTGCGGTAGCGGGAGACAATCGCTACCATGCCGTTCTGGGAGGGAAGCGTTGCTTTGCCGTTTGTCCCTCGGACACCGCGGTCGCCCTCGCCGCCCTGGATGCAATGCTGACCATTACGGGTCCCGCCGGGGAGAGAACAATCCCCCTGGGGGACTTTTTTACCGTCCGGGGAAACATCCTCAAACCGCACGAGATCCTCACGGAGGTCCGGATTCCCCCTCCTCCGCGGGAAGCCCGGCAGACGTTTCTTAAATTCCGTATAAGAAACGCCATCGATTTCGCCATCGTCAGCGCGGCTTCGGTCGTCACGATGGAGGATGGGACCTGCCTCGGTGCACGCATTGCCCTGGGGGCGGTGGCCCCGACCCCCGTCAGGGCGCGGGAAGCGGAACGGGCGATGAGCGGGAAGCCTCTTAACAACACTATGGTGAAAGATGCCGCGGAGGTGGCAGTGGCCGGAGCAAAGCCGCTGGCCATGAATGCTTACAAGATCGAAATTGCCAAAACACTGGTAAAGAGAGTCCTGCTTGCCTAGTGCGACGGGAAAAGACCGTTTTATCCCTTTCTTGCCACTTCCCAGATTAATGAATACGGGAAGTCCCTACATTCCTGGAATGCCCTCCTTGTCTTGACACAACGGGTTGTGATAAATCGCCTCTCGGCCTGCCGCTGCTGATAAATTCGCCTTGACACACAAGACCCCTTTCCCTATGCTGAACTCCCGCAAAAGCAAGTTCTTATCAATATCAATATTATCAATTCTGGTGAAAGGAGAGAATGATGGAAAGAAATCCGAGAGGGCTATTTTTTGTCGTTGCATCTGTTTTATTTTTATTCTTTACCAGTGTCCTTTATGCCGCACCTCTGGACCTCGATTTTTTTAAGGGAAAGACCATCAACTACATCGTTTCCACCAAACCCGGGGGCGGTTATGATACCTATGGTCGCCTGATTTGCAAGTACATGCAGAAGTATATACCGGGGACTACAATCATTGTAAAAAATGTCCCCGGGGCGGGAAACATTATTGGAGCAAACGAGATATTTCTCGCCAAGCCGAACGGTCTGACCCTGGGCACTTTTAACTCGGGATTGATCTACGCGCAGCTTATCGGCCAGGAGGGCATAAGGTTTGATTTGGCCAAATATAGCTGGATTGGAAAGGCGAGTTCCGACCCTCGACTGCTTATCGTATCAATCAAATCCCCCTATAAGAGCCTGAAGGATCTCGTTGAGAGCAAAGAACCGGTCAAGATTGCCACTTCAGGCGTCGGCACGCTCAACCACAACGAGACCTTGATTGTGGCGGAGGTCCTAAAGGCCAATCTCAAGGCCGTTCCCGGCTATAGCGGCCGCGAAGATGAAATGGCGATCTTACGAGGCGAAGTCACCGGGACCATGGGCTCGTATAGCGGCATGGTGGGTTTCATCAAGTCGAAAGAATGCCGCGTCCTCCTGCAAGTCGGCGCTAAGAAGCAGAAAGACCTTCTCGACGTGCCCCTGGCCTCAGAACTCAAAGTGTCTGAGAGCGGGAAAAAACTCCTTGGTCTGATTACGGGGAATTCAGAATTGGGGCGTTTTACCGCTGCCCCTCCGAACATGCCCTCCGACAGACTTGCGGTTTTAAGAAATGCCTATCAAAAGGCCCTATCCGACCCCGAGCTGCTGAGGGACGCCGAGAAAATGGGACTGAACATTGATCCCAGCTTCGGCGAGGATGTGGTTAAGCTGGTCAAGATGGCCATCAACCAGCCGGAAGAAAACGTGGCTCTGCTGAGAAAAATTATCAAGGTTGAGCAATAATCGCTGGAGGGGATTGGACACCACACAAATCATTGCCATCTGATTTTCAAGCCGATAAAGATCGACTATGGTAAGAATGGCACGGTCACCTTTTCATTGATATTTAGCATGAAACTGGTCAGCTCCCTGGCGACCATCACCGTATCAAGCCGTGCGGAGCTCCCTGCCGGACTTTTCCAGGCAGCATTCGTAATTGCCGTCATAGATGCGCATCTCGCCGTGATCGCTCTCGAAGACGCGGTTGATGAGACAGCGCAGGAAGTGGCGGTCGTAGCTGACGAGGACGACCGTGCCGGAAAAGTTCTGCAGGGCGATGAGCGGCGTTTCGCGCGACTGGATGTCGAGATGGTTGGTCGGCTCGTCGAGGATGAGCAGGTTGATTAGGAGGAAGTAACCATGGGAAGCGCAAATAAAGAAATATACAGCGAGATGACCGTTCTTTCTTAAGCATCCTGTTCTTCCGTACCGTGCAGATACCGCCGTATCTCGGCAAGAAACTCCTCCCCGTAGCGTTCGAGCTTATGAGTCCCGACGCC
Organism: uncultured Syntrophales bacterium; assembly: GCA_964614365.1. Lineage (GTDB taxonomy): Bacteria > Desulfobacterota > Syntrophia > Syntrophales > JACQWR01 > JACQWR01. Next base: position 6,222 of record CAZTLA010000079.1, read on the forward strand.
GTGGATGCCGAGAAACGCCTCATCATCCCTGGGCAGCGCAGCGGCCATCCCGACCAGGGACATATCGCTGAAGATGACAAAAGGCGGAACTCCGGCGGCATCGGCAAGCCTTTTCCTTAGGGACCGGAGTCTCTGGAAGAGTTCTTCATCGTAATCCGTATCGCCGGTCTTGCGGCGCACCGATTTTGATACGCCCGCCGGCTTTACCCGCGGCGTCGCCATGGTCAGAGGCTGTTCCCCTCGCAGGACCGGCTGGGCCGCCTCTGTCAGGGTGAGTACCGAATAATTGCCCACATCCTGCCGGAGAAAGCCCCCATAGACAAGATGGTGGAGAAGTCCGCCCCAGTATTCCTGGCTCTTGTCGGCGCCGATCCCATACGTGGAAAGGCGATCGTGGCCCAATTCCATGATCCGTTCCTTTTTGGAGCCGCGCAGCACGTCGATCACATGGCCCATGCCGAAACGCTGAGACACGCGGTAGACGCAGGACAGCGCCTTGCGCGCATCTTCCGTCACATCGATCATTTTCGGCGGGTGGAGGCAGATGTCGCAGTTGCCGCAGTTCTCCTCCATCCGTTCATCGAAATAGCCCAGGAGTATCCGGCGGCGGCAGCTTGCGGCCTCGGCGAAGGCAACCATGGCGTTCAGTTTATGAAGCTCGATCCGCTTCCGCTCCGGATTGTGCGTGTTTTCGATCAGGCTTCGGGCCAAGGCAATATCGCCATACCCGAAGAGGAGCAGGGCCTCCGCCGGCAGGCCATCCCGTCCGGCGCGGCCCGTTTCCTGGTAGTAGCTTTCGATGTTTTTCGGGATATCGTAATGGACGACAAACCGGATGTTGGATTTATCTATCCCCATGCCGAAGGCCACGGTCGCGACCATAATCCGGACGTCGTCCTTGAGGAAATCGTCCTGCGCCTTCTGTCTCTGTGCCGTCAACAAGCCTGCATGATAGGGCGCCGCATTGAATCCGGCCGACTTCAGCTTTTCTGCCAGGTGGTCCACCCGCTTGCGGCTCAGACAGTATACGATACCGGCCTCGCCGGGGCGGTTTCGGAGAAAGTCCATGAGCTGCGCAAGGGGCTTGATTTTGTTGATAACGGTGTAGCGGATATTGGGGCGGTCGAAGCTCGCGATATAACTCCGGGCCTGCCTGAGGTGGAGTCGGTCAAGGATGTCCCGGCGGGTATGGGATTCGGCTGTCGCCGTCAGGGCAATCATCGGTATCCCGGGGAATGCCCGGCGCAGGCGGCCGAGCCGGCTGTATTCGGGCCGGAAATCATGTCCCCACTGGGAAATACAGTGGGCCTCGTCAATGGCGAAAAGCGAGATCGCGATATCCTTCAGGCGCTGGATGAACTCGTCGCCGATCAATCGTTCCGGAGCGATGTACAGGAGGTCCAGTTCTTCCGCATGGAGCATCGCCAGAACCCGGCGGGCCTCGCTGCTCTTCAGGGAGGAATTGTAAAAGGCCGCCTTCACGCCACAGGCCTGGAGCGCATCAACCTGGTCCTTCATCAGGGATATGAGGGGAGAAACGACGATCCCGACGCCGGGACGATGGAGGGCGGGGATCTGATAACACAGAGATTTTCCGCCTCCCGTCGGCATGAGAACAAAGGCGTCCTCGCCCTGGATGAGGCCCTCGATAATCTCCTGCTGCTGGGGCCGGTATGTTTCGTACCCGAAGATTTTTTTAAGACTGTCCAGCGGGTTACCGATCATGGATACAAGTCCCCATTTTGTTTTCTGGTAATCGAGAATAAGGCGCGGCGTGTTTTCGTCCGGTCAGTCGGGCTCTTAACGTTTTTTCCCCTCCGTGTCTACAAATGAATTCTTGAAAACCTCCGCCATCGCTGATACAGGTATTCACAGAATTTATCTTTTCGGCAGGGAGGAGAAAGCTTTCCACAGTCTATGAGCTGCCGGATCATAACAAATGGAGAGGATGGGGAGGGGAAAATATGGGATCAAATCGGAAGAAGGCGGAAATGGAGCGAAAGGCGAATTTCGAACGGCAGATGAAAGACCGGATGTCCTTCCTGTCTGAAAAGGGGATCGAATCATCCAGGATCAATAAAGATACCATCTTAAAAAAATTGCGGGCAACTATTGAGGCCATAAATGTCAGACTGAAGAAGATTGCGAGCTGCGAAGAGAAGACGGAACAAATGGCGAAGACAAAGGCGGAAAAGGAGGCTTCCGAAACAGAGCCGGAAGCGAGGAAAGAGAAGAAAACAAAGGAGGCAAAGGAAGCCCCTGGAGAGAGCAAGGGAAAAAAGAAAAAGAAGGAATAAGCACCATTATCATGTCCGCCATGTGTACGCAAATAACGGTTCGCTCGGCAATGGCATGGGGCAGGATGCTCATGCCACCTTGCCCATGAAGCGGACACGAATCATAACATCCAGGATTCCACCCCTGAAATCAGGGGAACGTCTTGATAGCTATTGCACCGGCCGCTTCACGTATCTGACAGAGGATCAATGGAGAAAAGAGATTCTTGAGGGAAAGGTATCGCTGTGTGGCGTGATTGTCCTCAATCCCGGGGCTCCGCTGCAAGGTGGAGAAATGCTTGCCTGGGACGGAAGCGGGATCGTTGAACCGACGGTTGATGAAGCGATAACCATGCTCTACGAGGACGAATGGTTTGTTGCCGTCAACAAATCGGGGAATTTGCCGGTCCACCCTTCAGGGCGGTATTTCAACCACACGCTCACGACGCTGCTGGCGGACCGCTACGGGCGCAAGGTCTATCCGGTGCATCGCCTCGACCGCGAAACATCGGGGGTTATCCTGCTCGCCTTCGACGGCAAGAGCGCGGGGAAGCTCTCCGCATCCAAGGGATCAAATGAGTATCTTGCCCTGGTGCACGGGAATTTCCCCGCTGAAGACGTGATTGTAGATTTGCCCCTCGGACCTGATAGTAAATCAGCGGTAAAAAAGAAACGCAGGGCGTGGCCCGGCGGAACGGAAAAAGCCCGAACGCGGTTTCGGAAAATCCTTGCCGCTGGGTATCCCATCGTGGGCGACAAACTCTACGGCAGGGATGAGACCGCCTTTCTCACCTTTGTCAAGCACGGGCTCACCCTCGAACTTGAAGAACGGCTTGTCCTGCCGCGCTGCGCCTTACACGCCGCCCGGCTTGTTTTCTCGCACCCCCTCAGCAAAAAAGAGATGATCATCCGGGCGCCCCTTCCCAAGATGTTCTCCGAATGTATCATTTCGAGAAGAGCCAAAGATTCTTCCCCCTTGAGAGACTGAGTCACAATAGCAAAAAGAACCATCAAAATCGTCATACCGGCGCTATGTTTAGTCCCCGCTTGACGGGGGGAAGCCAGTATCCAGAACTTCCTGAAATTACTGGATTCCGTGTCGCGCTTCGCTTACATAGGGGAATGACAAGAAATGAGATTACGACACAGTCTCTGACGGAGGAGGTCAGGTGGGGGTGAACGCTGCCGATGAATCCCCCAAACAGATTCCTCCCCCTCGACGGGGGAGGTCATGTGGGGGTAAACAGGGTCTTTCCCCCTGCTGAGTTCACCCACCCCCTTGCCCCTCCTTTAGGCCCTTTGGGTCCGTCGAAGGAGGGGAATGATCGGTAGACGTGTCGTTTCATAATAGTAGAACTCCAACGCAAAACGTGGCAGTTAAACACCCTTTTTAGTTTCACATCATTATGATATTTCCCTTGACAGGCGTAACCCGCTTGGTTACACTATAGACCATGATAAAATCTTTTGTTCATAAAGGTCTGGAAGATTTTTTCTACGATGGAACCCGTAAAGGTATACAAGCAAAGCATGCTTCCAAATTAACGGCAATATTAGACAGGCTTGATGCGGCACATGAAATCAAAGATATGAACTACCCCGGCTCCGGCCTCCATCTGCTACTCCCCAAAACGAAGGGACGCTGGGCAATAAAAGTCTCCGGGAACTGGCGATTGACGTTTGAATTTAAGGATGGAGACGCCCTTAACGTAACCATCGAAGACTATCATTGAAGGGAATTGTTTATGAGAACACGAAGAAGGCCGCCATCTCATCCGGGATCGATTCTCAAGCTTCATTACTTGGAACCGTCGGGAATCAGCGTTACGGATCTTGCGAAGGACCTGAGATTGTCGAGAAAAACCGTATCAAAAATACTGAACGAACGTGGCGCGGTGACGACGGATGTTGCCTTGCGCTTGTCCAGAGCGTTTGATACGACTCCTGAATTATGGCTGAATCTTCAGAGAAATTACGATCTCTGGCATGCGGCGCATGAAACGACCGATTGGCAGACAATAAGACCTCTATTGAAAAATGCACCGGTATGCGTATAAAGGATGCCGAATCATACTTTTCATGATGTGGTTCAATCGGCAGACTGAACCAGCAAGAAAAAGGTGAAAAACATGGAAGCCGCCTATCAGGCGGAACTCGCGGATCTGCCGCCACTGCCGAAGGCGTCCGTGTAACAACTCGATTATTCCCCTCCCTTGCTTAAAGCACCTACTTTGGGTGACGGGAGGCATCTACGAGAACATTCCCCTCCCTCGCTTAAAGCGCCTACTTTTGGCGACGGGAGGGGCAAGGGGTGGGTGAACAGGATACTGGCCTCATATCAACCACCCCCACCTAACCTCCCCTTTAGTCCCCTTGGGTCCGTCAAGGGGGGAGGGATACATGGAATTCCCCCTTGACTATTTATTTGTAGTTACGATTAAACCATAGGAAGGTTCAATATTATGAGGAGGAAACCGCTGACCGATAAATCCGGAGAAGTTCGGGAATTGACCAGAGAAGATATGAAGCGTTTCCGATCTGCTGCTGAGGTGTTGCCGCAGGAGCTACTGGCAGTATTGCCGAAACGAAGGCCGGGGCAACGAGGGGCTCAAAAGAGGCCGACTGGAGAACAGAAATAGATTTAATACGGGAAGTCCCTGTATTTATATTTCTGGATAGTGGGGAGGAAGATAACAATGACTGACAATAAATTAGCTTTTTTTGAAAACTATAAAATACGCCGGCATTACGACGAACAGACAGAAACCTGGTATTTCTCTGTAGTTGATATTTTACAGGTTCTGATACAGCAGCCTGATTATCAAACAACCAGAAAATACTGGAATAAGCTCAAAGAACGGCTGAAAAAGGAAGGAAGTGAGTCGGTGACAAATTGTCACCGACTGAAAATGGAAGCGGCAGACGGAAAAAAATACCTGACCGATGCTGCTGATCCGGAAACATTGTTACGGCTTATTCAGTCTGTGCCCAGTCCCAAGGCAGAACCGATAAAATTATGGCTTGCAAAGGTGGGATACGAACGATTGCAGGATATGAGCGACCCCGCGCGCTCACTCGACCGCGCCCGTGAATACTGGCAGCAGCACGGCAGAAGCGAAAAGTGGATTCAACAGCGGATGATGGGTCAGGAAACCCGCAATAAACTCACTGATTATTGGAAAGACCACGAAATAACCAAAGAAGACGAATATGCTATTCTCACCAACATCATTCATCAGGAATGGAGCGGTGTTTCCGTAAAAAAACATAAAGATATCAAAGGTCTTAAAACACAGAATCTGCGTGACCATATGAGCGAAGCGGAACTGATTTTTACGGCGCTTGCGGAACTTTCGACAAGGCAAATTGCCGAAAGTGTGAATGCTGCCGGAATGGTTGAAAATGCAGATGCGGGGAAAAAGGGCGGTAAAATAGCGAAGAACGCTCGATTGGAGTTGGAGCGGAAAACAGGAAAAACCATCATAACATCAGAGAGCTATCTTCCACCAGTGAAAAAACAAAGGCAGCTAAAACAATAACCGGACAATATAGGAGTTTGCATATGCGAATCAAAATAATCCTGCTGCTGGCGGCGGGTTTTATTTTTATTGCCATTTCACCGGCTTTTACCGCAGCTCCACCCCCGCAATTTATTCAATTTTCTCCCAGCGCTACAAAAGGCGCACTCTACATGCCCGATCCCGCCGTTTTTCCCAAGCCCCATGTCGGGATAATCATCATGCATCGCAACTCGAACTTTTTATCTCATCTGGGCACGAAGGAATTACCGAAGAGAGGATTTGTGACGCTGGGGATGAACCCTCGTTGCGACAATAATGAAGCCTTGTGCAAACCGTGGGAGAATAATGCGCTCGATGTGAAACAAGGCGTGAACTACCTGAAAAAACTCGGACTCACCAAGATAATACTCTTCGGTCACAGCGGCGGCGGCCCGACGATGAGCTTTTATGAGGCCGTTGCCGAAAACGGGGTGACCTATTGCCAGGGATCAAACAAACTGGTGGAATGTGATAACAGCCTGGCGGGGTTGCCTCGCGCGGACGGCATCATCTTCATGGATGGCCATCCGGGCAATGGGGTAAATGCCGTAAGAAGCATCAATCCGGCAGTTACGAACGACTCGGCAGTTCTTGACCAGAACCGCGCTGCGCAAATAAATCCGGCGCTGGATCCTTTCAATCCCCAGAATGGCTTTAATCCGAAAGGGCCATCCCGATATTCAGACGAGTTCAAAAAGAAATTTTTCAAGGCACAGTCGGACCGAATGAATTTCCTGATCAAAGAAGCATCAGGCAGGATGCAGCAAATCAAAGCCGGCACCTACAAGTACCCGGACGACGACGCATTTATCGTTCCCCGAGGGGACGGCGCACGGCTCGCGCAGTTGGATTTAAGCATCCATCATAGCTCCGCAAAACCTCAGAAGCTGCTCAAGAATGATGGAAGCATCGTGACGCAGATTGTAGAAAGCGTGCGGGTCCCGAGTTTGACCCCCGAAGTGAACGAAGGCTTTGGGTCTACGATGTTCCTGACCGTACGATCTTTCCTCAGCACTCGTGCGATTCGATCAAATGATTCCATGGATGAGATAGACTGGTGTTCCAGTAACAATTCCACCCCCTGTGCTCTGCCACGGGTTTCTATTCCTATCCTCGTCACCGCGATGGGAGCACATTATTTCATTCGGGACAGCGAAATTTATTACGACATGGCAGCAAGCAAGGACAAGGATTTTGTCGTTATCGAAGGCGCTAC
>CAZTLA010000080.1:0-13154 GCA_964614365.1 uncultured Syntrophales bacterium
ACCTTCCCCTGGGTGGGATACCTTCCATCGGAGGTGAGGAGATCCACCGCCATCATCCGGGGAATCAGCTCGACGCCGCTCGCGAGCACCTTCTTCTTCATGGCCTCCATGAGACGGTGCCCGTTGCACATGACCATCTTTGTCTTCTTGTGTCCGCGCCCCGGGGTAAATCGAAACCGTCCTTCGCCGTCCCGTTCGAAGGGAACGCCCCAACCCGCCATCTGTTCGATCCGCAAGCCCTGTTCGAGAAGGAGCTGCCGGACCCAGTCCTGGTCGTTGAGGTACTCCCCGGCCTCAACCAGCTCCTGAAGCCAGGCATCCAGTTCCCCTTCGGGCGTGGGCGCAAGCATGCTGTTGGTAAAGGTGCTGGCGCCGCTTCTCGCCACCACCGCCTTATCGATCAGCGCCACCCGCTCCGCCGACTCCTTCGCGCTGATGGCGGCCCAGCAACCGGCAAGCCCGCCGCCGATGACAAGGACGTCCGTATCGATTAGCCTTGTTGCCATTACCCTGCCCCTTCCTCAGCTTTTGTAGTCTTCACCCAAAGAGTATTGAACAGGATGGGGAATTCTCTGAAGCACCATCGGCTTCAGGGGATACCGATCGAAGGGCACCGGCTCCTGCCGCACCCTGATCTCATCACCCTCCCCCCGGCTCATGATAATCCACTTTAACCATTCCCTGTCGTCGCGGTAAGGATAATCTTCCCGGTAATGGGTATCCCTGCTTTCTTTTCTCTCCAATGCCGCCATAAAGACCAGCTCGGCCACCAGCACCAGATTTATTATCTCTCTCGCCTTCACCAGTTCGTGCACGTCCTTTGCCTTGAGCTGCCCCAGTTCAGAGGCGAGTATCCGCAATCCGGCCAGCGCCTCCTTTAACCGCTTCTCGCGCTTGAAGATGCTCACGGGGGCCGGTATGGTGATCTTATGGAACCGGGCAATGGCCTCATCGGGGTTCATGCCCTCCGCCCTGTTCAGGGGGGCGAAGATGGACTTCTCTACTGCCTCGATATGCTTCTTGGCGGGCTCCTGTCTGCCCACTTCCTTCGCATACCGGGCGGCGTTTCGTCCGGCCCGGTAACCCGAAACGTTGTTGAACGCCATATTGATGCCTCCCACCGAGTAGGTGCCGTGGACCGTATTGCGTGCGGCGGCGCCGGCCGCAAAAAGACCGGGGAGGCTGGAGCGGCAGTCGGTATCTATCCTGATCCCCGCCTGCCCGCTGGGACTCCCGATGGAAATAACCGGGTCGATAACGAGGGGATGTTTGCCGAAGTCCACCCCCGCTTTGAGCAGGGGCTTCATCTGACTGGGGAGCAGCTTCTTCACCATCGCTATCTGTTCCGGGGTAAACATCGTCATGTCAAGGCAAACCGGGTCGCGGCCTTCGTAATGCTCCTTGGCAAAGGCCTGGCACAGATAGCCTATGCGGGCGCGATTCTTCAGCTCCGGACTGGTCACCTCTTCCCCCAGCCCGTTGATGAACTTGGCCCCAAACCCTTGCAGGAGGCTGGAGCCCCCGCCGTAATACTTCCCCTCGTAACGGGTGATCTTGGGAACCATGCAGAACTCCATTCCCATCAAATCGGCGCCGGCACGATACCCCATCGCCGGGCCGTCTCCCGTCAGATTGTCGCTGTAGAGAACCTTGAGTTTGGAATCCATGATTCCCGTGGTCAGGACCACGGCCCCGGCACGGAACACCAGGAAGTCCCCCTCCTGCGTGTGGAAGCCGACGGCGCCGATGACCTTCCCCTGCGTGGGATACTTTCCGTCCGACGTGAGGAGTTCCACCGCCATCACCCGTGGAATCAGCTCGACTCCGCTCGCGAGCGCCTTCTTCTTCATGGCCTCCATGAGGCGGTGGCCGTTGCACATGATCATCCTGGTATTCTTGTGCCCGCGGCCCGGCGTGTATCGCAGCCCTCCCGCATCATCCCGTTCGAAGGGCACCCCCCAGCCTGCCATTTCCTCAACCCGCAATCGCTGTTCCAGGAGAAGCGTCCGCACCCACTCCTGGTCATTGAGATACTCCCCGGCTTCGACGATCTCGGCCAGCCAGGAATCCCGTTCCCCTTCGGGCGTGGGCGCGAGCTGGCTGTTGGTGAACGTGCTTGCACCGCTTCTCGCCACCACCGCCTTGTCGATCAGGATCACCCGGTCCGCCGACTCCTTGGCGCTGATGGCGGCCCAGCAACCGGCGCTTCCTCCTCCGATGACGAGCACGTCCGTATCGATTATCTTCGTAGTCATTATTCCATTCCTCCCTATTTCAAATCCAGCAACTCTCCCCACTTTTTTGTGACGCGTTCGGCAACTTCATCGCTCACCTTGACCTCCCGGGGAAATTCATTCAGCCACTCGTACGGTTTGCAGGCATCGAAGATCGCGCGGGAGCTGAAGTGCACCCTGGTTGACGGAGGGCTGAGCGTCTCCAGGGAGCTGCACCACAGCCGGTCAATGACTTCGATGTCTTTCTTCGGATCGCACCGGGTGCACAAGGCCCAGAGGACATCGTTTATGTTGCTCGGATCGATATCTTCGTCAACCACGATAACATGCCTGCCCAGGCTCGCGCTCAGCCGATTTTGCGTGGCAAATAAGGCCGCCTGCTTGACCTGTCCCGGATACCGTTGCTTTAACGATATGACCATCATCAGCTCCAGACCGGCTTCAACCAGCCAGACCCCCCGGATATCCGGTATCCCATTCTTTATCAGCTCGTTATGGAGAAAGGCGCTCCCCATGATGGTCCGAAAATAAGCCGAATCGTGGGGCGGACGGCTCGGCGGAGAGCCGAGGATGACGGGGCTGTTCCGATGGTAGATGCGTTCCACTTCCACAATAGGGGCGGGCTCCGGTCTGCTCGCGTAGTAGCCGGTCCATTCTCCAAACGGCCCTTCCACCCGTTGCTTATCCGGCGGGCACCACCCAACCAGCACGATTTCACTGTCGCAGGGGATGGGAAGGCCGGTGACACCGTCTGTTATCACCTTGACCGGCTCCCCTCGAATAGCTCCCATGAAGTTATATTCGCCGCCATCAGCAATCTTAGACCCGGCAGTCCTGAAAACTAATGGATGGTGTCCGACCGATATGGCAACGGGACAGCGCTCTCCCCGTGCATGATACTTCTCCATGTGGAGTCTGCCGTGCTTGCCGGGCGTTATGAAAAGGGCGAGCGTTTTTTTATCGTGAACCATGATCCGGTAAGTCCCCAGATTTACCGCTCCGGAATCCGGGTCCCTGGTGATTACCGCATCGCCGGTGCCGATGTACCGGCCCGCATCCAGTTCATGCCACTTCGGCACGGGAAACTCAAGAAGGTCAACTTCTTCTCCGGAGTGGACATTTTCCAGGAGGGGTCCGGAGGTCGTTGTTTCGGGACTGAAATCCTTCATCGAGGCTTCCCACCGGGGGAGCCTCTCTCTGAACGTCTTGATAAGATCCAAATCCGAGCCGCCGGAGGAAACATTGAAGGTCCGGGACAACAGCCCCCGCGACGAGGTCGAACAGGTTAACACCCGATATCCGGATGGATAGCCCTTGATGTCATCGAAGAGCAGCGCCGGACAATCCCTGCGTTTCACATTCAGCGCCGAGAGGGCCCCGATTTCGAGATTCCAATCGGCTCCCTTTATTTCCTTGAGCTCCCCGGAACTCCCTGCGCTTTCCAACCATTCCCTGAGTGTTTCTTCCATTCTACGCTCCTCTGAACGTTTTACGAAACCGCCAGCTTTGCGGCAATATCCTTCTCCAATACCTTCTTATCCACCTTCTGGCCGCCGCCGGCCATCGGCATCGCATTCACGAGCTCCAGCCGCTCCGGTAACTTGTATAGCGCAATTTCCTTGGCCTTGAGAAAGGAAATCATCTCCTCGAAGGTGAAATCCTGCCCCGCCCGGGGCACGACGTAGGCGCAGGCCTTCTCGCCCAGCACCGCGTCCGGCATCTTCACGATGGCCACGTCAAGGACCTTGGGATGGGTGATGAGGAGATTCTCGATCTCGATCGGATAGATGTTCGAGCCGCCGCGGATAATCATATCCTTCTTCCGTCCTACAATAGCCATATACCCCTTTTCATCGATCCGCCCCAGATCACCGGTCTTGAACCATCCATCCTCCGTCCAGGCCTGACGCGTGGCCTCGGGATCCTTGAAGTAGCCGGAGCTGCAGCAGGGACCGCTTCCCCATACCTCGCCGGTCTCCCCCTGCGGCACTTCCCGGCCGTCATCGTCCACGATCTTCACGTCCGTTCCCCAGATCGCTTTGCCCGACGGCGCCAGGCGAACCTCACGAGGCAGTTCCGGCGGCGTCAGGGTCATGCCGCCCCAGTCGGTCAGACCGTAGCCGATGATCACCTTCCCCCCCATCTTTTCCTCGATCTCGGCGCCGACGTTGTAGGGAAGGGGCGCGCCGACGGAATACCAGTAGCGGACGGAGCTCAAATCGTACTTCCGGCGCTCGGGATGTTCGAGCATCATCATCAGTTGGGCGGGAACGACGCTGATAAACGTGATCTTCTCCCTGGCGATCAGCGCCATGGCCCCTTCCGGGGAAAAATAATCCAGGATGACGATGCGGGCGCCCACATCGGGGGCGGTAAAGTTCGGCACGTTGTTCGGTCCGGCGAGAGCGGGACCCATGATCGCCGTCGTATCGTTCCGGGTCAGGCCAAAAACCGTTATCTGGTCCTTATTGGAACAGATGCGGCAGCAGATGGGATATTCCACGAGTTTCGGCAGTCCCGTGCTGCCGGTGGTATGGAGGAGCAGAAAAATCTCCGTGGGCGGACAGGTCGTCTCTTTCGGATAACCGGGCGGGCATCTTCCCGTCGGCGGCCGGCTGCATATGGCATCGAGAGAGATCGCGCCAGGAGGCACGTTATCTCCCACGACGAAGATCTGCGCGAGATGCGGCAGTGTGGGACGCATCTCCTGCACCATCTCGAAGTAATTGATCTTTCGTGATTCCAAGGGGATCACGATCCCCTTGGCCTCGCTGCGTCCGAGCATGTATTCCATCTCGTTCTTCCGCAGATTCGGCATCGCCGGCAGGAACATGACCCCCGCCCGCTCGCAGGCAACCCTCAGCAGGCAGAGTTCAATGCAGTTGGGAAGCTGGGAGGCAAGCATATCATCCTTCTTGAACCCCCGTTCCATCAGGCCGACGGCAAGCCGGTCGATCCATTCATCGGCCTGCGACCACGTCAGCCTGTTCCGCACGTCGACTACGGCCTCCGCATCGGGATAGCGCTCAGCGTTGCGCGCCCACAGGTCGGAAAGCGTGGTGGCATCCCAGTAACCCTGTTTCACATAGTCATCAATCAATGCGGGAGTGTATCGTGACGCTTTTGCCATTGATTAAATCCTCCTTGCCAAGATGCCGGTTCGCACGAGCAAAGGGCTCAGGGAGTCGGAAACTCGCCCACCTCACGGACAACCTTGATCGCCCAGGGTTTGGGATAAAGCACCCCCACGAAGCCCCGTATCCACAACACATCGGACTCCGGCAGTCCTTTCGGATCGTCGCCGACAATCGCCCGAACGTAACGGGCATCGTACTTCCGCCGTCCCGGGGTCAAATCCTTCACCAGGAGCTCTATCTCTTTCCCCTGCGTCAGATCCTCCAGCTTTCCTACAAAGGTAAGGTATTCTCTCTTAGAAACCATATTCTCTCCATTTGCTGACGACTTTCTTCCGTACGGCATCGGGGAAGGATTCCTTAAACGACATGCGAACGGGAATGTCGCTCTCCTTCGACCACGTTGACGGCCAGGTACAGTCGTAAACGCCGGTGGCAACCTTGTTCAAATTCCGTTCCTCGGGGCTGAGATAGGGTGTCAGGGTCCAACCCTCGCAATCCGGATTCGCCGACACCCCGCGAAGGGGGTGCAGCCTCGTGCCGAAGGCATGCATCACCTCATCCATATCGAACACGTCTATGTCATCATTGACGATGATTGCCTTGGGCACCGAAGCCCTCCGGCCATGCAACACCGAGGTAATTTCGGAAATAATGTTGCTGCCGCTTTCTTTCACGCTGACCACAGCCACCAAGGCGCCCATTTCCGGGGGAATATAAACATTCACCACCGGCACGCCGCGCCGCTGCAACCGATTTTTGATGCTGATCGCGCCGGCGAGAGAGGCGCCGATTTTTCCGTCGGTAATGCCCACTCCCTCAGGGGTCATGCAGATTATCGGATTGCCGCGATAGGTTATCGCCTGTATCCTGAATACGGGCTGCGGCGCCCACCCTTGCGTCCGGTAGCCCGGAAACTCGCCGAAGGGTCCTTCGGGCAGCTCCACGTCGGACAGGATCTCGCCCTCCAAAAGGATCTCCGCATGCGCCGGCGCCAGCAATTCGTTCGTCTCGCACCGGACCAGTTCCACCGGCTCTTGGTTCAGGGCGCCGGCATAATCGGCCTCGTCTTCACCGATCCGGTAGGGCGAACAAGCCGTCAGCGTGGACAGAGGGTCAACGCCGATGGCTACCGTCGCGGGCATGGGCTTGCCGGCCTCCTTGTACTTCTTCCGCATCAACGCGAAATGACTGGCCGGGGTGAAGTAACCGCAGATCATCCGTCGGTTGTATACCATGAGGCGATGCATCCCCCAATTTGTCCAGGCGGCATCAATATCCTTTGTGATGACGCAATGCCAGGTGCCCATATATCTCCCGCCGTCGCCCTCATGGACCGTGGGAACGGGAAATTCATACAGGTCCACTTCATCGCCGAACATTTTATGCTCTTTGCATGGCCCATCCTTCACCACGACCGGTTTGACGGGCTTTGCCACCCGCCGCTCATACTCGGCAAATATACCGCCCGTAGTTGTTTCCGGGTCCATGCCCATCGCAATAGCCAGACGCCGGTATGTTGCGATAGGAGCGCCCAATATTCTTCCACCGGCGGCATAGTCCTTGAGGTTTTCAAAGAGACAGGCGGGACCGCCCGTCTCGCAGGAGCGCCCGGTGATGGCTGCGGCCTCCAGGTCCCAATCTATTTCACTGCCGATCTTCACCACATCGCCCGTCTTTGCGAGGGCCTCGACAAAGCTCCTGTTGTCCTTAAATCCCATTGCTCTTTCTCCCTTGCCTGACATGGTCGCCTGTCTCCCCCAAAAATGTGAAGCCTTCCGTCAACGAGGCGAGGCTTGCGGGATGCGCTCCCGGTCAATCCTCTTTCCCGCACGAAAAAAGGGATTGACTTTTTGGGGGAGGTGAGTATTCTTACACCTTAGCGAACGTTCGTATCCTGACTTAATACATCATGTCTGCCCGCAAGTCCAATAAAATGTTCACCGGACCGATGCCCGCGACGTTTGCATGAAAAGCGAAAAATATTGGCTGCTTCCCGCTGAACCGACCGTAAAGGCAAGACCGCAGCTCGGCAACGGGGAATAACGATTAGGAACCGCAAAACAAAAAAAGGAGGGAATCATGAACAAGAAGTCGGTGGTCGTATGCATCGTCCTCATCCTTGGCCTTGCCCTCGGCATTGCTCGCGAGAGTACGGCGGAACAAAAGAAACAACCGAACAAGGCAACGCAAAAAGAACAGCCGAAGACAGGCGGCACACTGGTTTTCGGGCTGGGGAAAGAATTCGCCAACCCCAACCCCTTTATCCAGACCAGTTCAACCTTCCAGTTTGTCAAGGAAACCTCGTACGAATCTCTTTTGACCAGCGATGACGATGGGAAGATCGTTCCAAACCTTGCGGCAGCGTACGAAATTTCTTCCGGGGGAACGATCGTTACGCTGCGTCTGCGTAAAGGGGTCAAGTTCCACAACGGCAAAGAGATGAAGGCCGACGACGTCGTCTGGTCGGCTAATCACGTCAAAGAGCCGAAGAACGGCGCCATCGGCAACAACATGATCACCGACGTCAAATCCATCGAGAAAATAGATGACTATACCGTTAAAATCACCCTGCTCAAACCTTCCGTCACAATCCTTACCTATCTGAGCAATATCCAAATGCTGCCGATCGTTCCGGCAAATTCGCTGCAGCCCGGCCAGATTAAATTGGAGAAAAATATGTTCGTGCCCGGAACGGGACCGTTCATCTTTGAACAATATCAACCGGGATTCGATACGGTGCTGAAGAAATTCCCGGAATACTGGGGCGGCCCTGCCTATCTGGACAAACTGATCTTCCGTCCGATTACCGACAATGCCAATCGGTTCAACGCCCTGCGGACCGGTGACGTGCAGATGGCGGATCGGCTTTCTCCGCTGGACGCGGCCCGGGCCAAAAAAGGAGAAATCAAGGGGATCAGGATATTGGAAGAACCGCTGGGTGGATACTCCCATCTCATCTTTAACCTCACCAATCCGTTATTGCAGAAAATCGAGATGCGCCAGGCGCTCTTGTATGCGAGCGACAAGCAACGGCTGGTGGACGAGGTGTTCTTCGGAGCCGCAATAAAGACTGATATAGAAATGGACCCGCAGGGCATTTGGGCCAAGGCTGCCGGTCTCCCGCCGCATAAACGCGATCTGGCGAAAGCAAAGGCGTTGCTGAAGGCTGCCGGGTACAACGGCCAGGAACTGGTATGGATCGGGCGCAAGCAGGAAGCTCAATTTGCAGAAGCCTACCAGCGTATGTTGGCTGAAGCGGGAATCAACGTGAAAATCGACATTCTCGAGTCGGGGGTAATGAAAGAACGCTTTCGTGAGGGCAAGTACGATTTGTATGTGGGCGGTGGAACCATTGTCGACGAGCCGGTTATTACGATGGTGCCGGACTATTACACAAACAAGGTATTCAAGGGCAGTTACTCTAATCCCAAAGCGGATCAACTCTTCGATAACTTGAGCGCCGAATTTGACCAGAAGAAGCGGTTGCACATTTTCAAGGAACTCGCATGGACGCTTCACAACGACGTGGCGGACGTACCGCTTCTTTTCGAGATCCGGTACCTCGGGATGTCGGAGAAGGTCCATGGATATGGCCCTTCTCCGGGCTCCAGCTATAGCGAAAGCGGGGAATACTTCAAACGCGTCTGGTTGAAGTAACAGAGTAACCGGAAACGCCGACGGGATACGGGAGAATGCTCATGCCGAAAGTGGAATACAACGATTTACGCGATTTTATTGAACTGTGTAAAAAGCATGCTGAAGTGGAGGAGATCAAAGGAGCCGATTGGAATCTGGAAATCGGCGCTTTAACGGAAGCGGCGGCGGAGCTGCTCCCCGACCCTCCCCTGTTCATCTTCGATGACATCAAGGATTATCCTTCCGGATACCGGGCACTCTCCCTGCCCATCGCTTCGTTTAAGCGGGCGTCACTGGCGTTGGGTCTTCCCCTGGACAAGTCGAAACTGGAAAATGTGCGATTGGGATTCCGCGCCATCAAGGATGCGCGGCCGATCCCTCCGGTAGAAGTCAAGGATGGTCCGGTCATGGAAAATGTGATGACGGGAAATGAGGTGGATATCCTGCGTTTTCCCGCCCCCGTTTACCATGCATCGGACGGCGGCCGCTACATCGGCACGGGAGATTCTTTGATCAACCGGGACCCAAACAGCGGCTACGTGAATATGGGGACGTACCGCATGCAGGTCCACGAGCGAAATCTGTTGGGCTTGTGGATGAGCCCGGGCCAGCAGGGCAGACAGATCTGTCAGCGCTATTGGGACCAGGGGAAGAGTTGTCCGATTGTTGCTACCTTCGGAAATGATCCGCTGACCTTCATGGCTTCCCACACGAAGCACCCCTTCGGCAGTTCGGAGTTGGACTTCGTCGGAGGGCTGAGAGGACGCCCCCTGGAAGTAATCAAAGGACCGCTCACCGGCCTGCCGATCCCCGCCTATGCCGAAATCGCCGTCGAAGGGGAAGTGCCGCCGCCGGCGGCGGAATCCCGGGCTGAAGGCCCTTTTGGAGAATGGCCCGGCTATTATTCGGGAGGAACCCTGGGCACGGGGGAATTGCAACCCGTCATTCGCATTCGGGCGATTTACTTTCGCAATGATCCGATCATCTTAAGCGAAGCGCCTCTCTGGCCCGGTGCGCCGAAACGGGCACTGCCGTTGCATGTGGGACTGATATGGGATCAACTGGAAAGCGCCGGCATCCAGGATATCGCGGGGGTGTTTATTCATACCGACTACCTGGTTGTCGTTTCGATCCGTCAGCGCTACGCAGGCCATGCCAAGCAAACCGGCATGGCCGTATTGGGGTGTGCCGCTGCCGCGCGCAACGGACGCTATGTCGTCATTGTTGATGAGGACATTGATCCCACCAATATGAAGGAAGTGCTGTGGGCAATGAAGACCCGCGTGGACCCGGCCACGGATATCGACTTCATCGACGGCTCCTGGAGCACGCCCTTGGACCCGCGCATGCCTCCGATAAAGCGCGCGGCGGCGGATTATACGAATAGCCGGGCGATATTTTACGCCGTTCGTCCCTTTGCCTGGAAGGACAAATTCCCCAAGTCGAGCCGCACGGAGCGGAGCGTGCGCGACGAAGTCGTGCGAAAGTACAAGACGATTTTACCGTTCCCCAATGTTTAAGGAGAAACACCATGCCGGAAGTGGAATACAACGACTTGCGCGAGTATATCGAGGCCTGCAAAAAAATAGACGGTTGGCGGGAGATTACCCATGCCGACTGGAATGAAGAGATCGGCGCCCTTATGGAGGCGACAGCAGAGCTCATTCCCGATCCCCCCCTGCTCATTTTCGACCGGATCAAGGACTATCCGGCCGGGTTCCGCACGGTCTGTCTGCTGCTTGCATCCCCGAAGAGGGTTGCGCTCTCCCTGGGGCTTCCTGTGGATAAAAGCAAACTGGAACTCGTCCGTCTGGCCGTGCGGAAAATCAAAGAGGTAAAAGCGATTCCCCCGGTGGAAGTGGCAGAGGGGCCGATCATGGAAAACGTGATGACCGGCGATGCAGTGGATATCCTGCGTTTTCCCGTGCCCCTCTATCACAAGGCCGATGGCGGCCGCTATATCGGCACCGGCGATTCGGTGATCAACCGCGATCCGGAAACCGGTTACGTGAACATGGGTACGTACCGTATCCAGGTGCATGACCGCAATCTTCTCGGCTTGTGGATGAGTCCCGGCCAGCATGGGCGCCAGATCTGCCAGCGTTATTGGGATCAGGGGAAGAGCTGCCCCCTGGTCGCCACGTTCGGGGCCGATCCGTTACAGTTTATGGCCTCTCACAGCAGGCTGCCCTGGGGAAGATCGGAACTGGAATTCCTGGGCGGTCTGCGCGGCAGACCCTTTGAGGTGATAAAAGGGCCGCTCACCGGCCTGCCGATCCCCGCGCATGCCGAGATCGCCATCGAAGGAGAAGTGCCGCCTCCCACGGTGGAATCCCGCGCGGAAGGTCCCTTTGGGGAATGGCCTGGTTATTATTCCGGCGGGACCTTGGGAACGGGAGAACTGCAGCCGGTTATCCGGATCAAGGCCATCTATCACCGCCATGACCCCATCATTCTCAGTGATCCTCCGCTCTGGCCCGGGGCTATCAAACACGGCCTGTCCATGGGGTCGGGAATTCTGTGGAACCAGATGGAGAACGCGGGCATTCAGGATATCGCGGGGGTTTACAACCACAATCGTTATCTCATCGTTATCGCGATCCGCCAGCGTTACCCGGGCCATGCCAAACAAACAGGCCTTGCCGCGCTCGGCTGCGCCGAAGGAGCCAGGCACGGCAGGTACGTGGTGATCGTCGACGAGGATATCGACCCGACGAATATCAAAGAAGTGTTGTGGGCCATGCAGACCCGTGTGGATCCGGCGACCGATATAGAACTCATTCAGGGCTGCTTAAGCACGCCGATTGATCCCGTCATGTCTCCGGAAAAGCGGGAATCCCGCGATCATACCAGCAGCCGGGCCATTTTTTATGCCGTGCGCCCC
This sequence comes from uncultured Syntrophales bacterium, assembly GCA_964614365.1. Taxonomy (GTDB): domain Bacteria; phylum Desulfobacterota; class Syntrophia; order Syntrophales; family JACQWR01; genus JACQWR01. The sequence continues at coordinate 11,892 of CAZTLA010000080.1, forward strand.
TTTCCCTGGAAGGATAAATTCCCCAAGGTCAGCCGCACGGAGAGGGAATTGCAGCGGGCGATTATGGAAAAGTACCCATCTGTTTTTCGGAGGCGATAAAGGAGGGGAACCATGTCGGTTTTATTGAAGCCATCCGTCGACGATGGCGACGCACGGCTGGATAACCGTGAAAAGAACGATATTCTCCGGTTGGAAGGAATCCGCAAATTTTTCGGAAGCACCCGGGCCGTCGATGATTTGAGCTTGACGATAAAGAAGGGGGAAATCTTTACTCTGCTGGGGCCGAGCGGTTGTGGAAAGACGACGACCCTGCGGCAAATAGCCGGACTCGAACAACCCGATTCCGGCAGAATCTATTTTCACGGCGCCTTGCTCGTTTCTCCGGCGGAAAATATCAATGTCCCCACACACAAGCGACAGATGGGAATGGTGTTTCAGTCCTACGCCATCTGGCCCCATCTTACCATTTTCGAGACGGTGGCGTATCCGCTGAAGGCGCGCAAGGTCGGAGGCAGTGAGATACGACGGCGGGTAATGGAAACGCTGGAATTGGTCGGACTCAAGGGCATGGAACATCGTCCCGGACCGACGCTCAGCGGCGGGCAGCAGCAGCGCGTGGCAGTTGCCCGGGCGCTGGTTTACGAACCGGATGTCCTCCTGCTCGATGAGCCCTTCAGCAACCTGGATGTCAAATTGCGCGAACAGATGCGCGTTGAACTGAAGCTGCTGCAACGAAGGGTGGGGGTTACGGTTGTTCTGGTTACCCACGATCAGCTTGAGGCCCTCAGTCTCTCCGACAGAATTGCCATCATGAATCAGGGAAGGGTTGAGCAGGTCGGTGCGCCGAAAGAGCTGTACGAAAGACCGCGAACGGCATTCGTTCGAGATTTCATTGGAAAGTGCATTACGCTCGACGCACTGATCGACAGCGTCGAACGGGAGACCGTCAGGGTGAAACTGGGCGAGGGGGCTATTTTTGCCGTGTCGCCAAAGAACAATTTCCTCACGCAACCGGCCAAGGGCCAGAAAGTGACTATCGCCATCCGCCCCGAGGATATCGTGGTGGATGCTCCCGGCGGTGATGCGAACCAAAATTTCCTGGAAGGTGAAATTGACGCTCTTCTCTTCGTGGGAGACCGATTTGAATGTCATGTCAAGATGAGCGACGGAGCGATTCTCGTGTACGCTCCCCGCTACCAGAATTTAGCGGAAGGCAGGAAGGTGCGCCTGTACTTCTCTCCGGAGGTGTTGTCCGTATGGCCG
>CAZTLA010000081.1:0-12803 GCA_964614365.1 uncultured Syntrophales bacterium
GGTGATGATCTCCACGGTATCGCCGTTTTTCAGGAGGTATTTGAGGGGAACGATGCTCCTGTTGACCTTTGCTCCGATGCATTGATGACCGATGTCCGTATGAATGCTGTAGGCAAAATCAACGGGCGTGGCCCCCTTGGGAAAGGCCCGCACATCACCGTTCGGGGTAAACACGTAAACCTCATCGGGGAAAAGCGCGAGTTTCAGGTTGGACATGAACTCCCGCGGATTATCCACCTCCTGCTGCATCTCCAGCAGTTCCCGGAGTTTCTTGATCTGCTCCACATCATTTCCGCCGTTCCCGTACCCTTCCTTGTAGCGCCAGTGCGCGGCAATGCCCTTCTCGGCCCACTCGTGCATCTCCCTCGTCCGGATCTGTATTTCCACCCGCTCTCCATAGGGGCCGATGACGGTGGTATGCAGGGAACGGTAATTGTTTGCCTTGGGCATGGCTATGTAATCTTTAAAGCGTCCGTGTACGGGTTTCCAGAGGGCATGCACGGCGCTCAGGGCTTCATAGCAATCCTTTTCCTTATCGGAATCGAGGATGATCCGGAAGGCGGTCAGATCGTAGACCTCATCAAAATTGATGTGCTGCTCCTTCATTTTTTGATAGATGCTGTAAAAATGCTTTGCCCGCCCCTCGATCTCTCCTTTGATGCCCAGGGTGTCCAACTCCTTTTTTATGATATTCTTTACCTCTTCGGTGTAGCGCTCGCGTTTTTCCTTCTTCTTCGCCACGCGCCTGGCCAGATCGTTATAGGCTTCGTAATTGAGATGGCGGAAGGACAAATCCTCGAGTTCCGTCTTCATCCAGTTGATGCCGAGACGATTCGCCAGGGGAGCATACAACTCCAGCGTTTCCTGGGCTATGTACTGCTGCCTCTCCGGCGTCTGGTACTCGAGCGTTCTCATATTGTGCACGCGGTCGGCCAGTCTGATCAGGAGGATCCTCATATCCGAAGACATGGCCAGTATCATTTTTCGGAAATTCTCGGCCTGACGTTCTTCCTGGCTGCTGAACCGGATCTTGCTGATCTTGGTCAGCCCGTCCACTAAGAACGCGACTACCGTGCCGAAGTTGTCCTCCACCTGCGGGAGGGTCGTCAGCGTATCCTCGACGGTGTCGTGGAGCAGGCCGGTTATGATGGTCGCCGCGTCCATCTTCATGTCCGCCAACATTCCCGCAACTTCCATGGGATGGGTAAGATAGGGTTCACCGGAAAGCCTTATCTGCCCCTGGTGTACGGAAGCGGAAAAAATATAGGCCTTTTCCATCATTTCCAGCTCGGCCGGAGAAAGGTACGACTGGGTTTTTTCGAGGATATCGGTGATACGAAGCATGGCTTATTCGTTTTCTTTTCTGACCGCGCCCGCAATGAAGTTTTCAATCCGGCCAAGGGGAAGGACATTCATCTTCCCCGACCTTCTTTCCCGGACCTCTGCCTTGCCCTCGGCAAGATTTTTTGGTCCGATGGTGATACGGTAGGGAATCCCGATCAGATCGGCATCCTTGAATTTTACTCCCGCTCTCTCGCTTCTGTCGTCCATGATGACTTCCAGCCCTCTGCCAATCAGGGCCTTATAGAGTCCTTCCGCCGCCTGAGTCATTTTGGCATCGTCGCTGTTTACGGGCACAATGACTACCTGGTAGGGGGCAATCGGGAGGGGCCAGATAATCCCGTCGTCGTCGTGATTCTGCTCTATGCTCGCAGCAACCGTTCTGCCTACGCCGATACCGTAGCACCCCATGACCATGACCTGTTCGCGCCCGTTGGCATCCAGGTAAACGGCGTTCATTGCCTGCGAGTATTTCGTACCCAGTTTAAAGACGTGTCCTACCTCGATACCGCGGGCAAACTCAAGCGCCCCTCCGCAGCGCATACAGGCGTCGCCTTCCCGGGCGAATCGTAAATCGGCAAATTCACTCACGTCGAAGTCCCTGCCCCGGTTGACGTTCAGCAGGTGATGGTCTTCCCGGTTGGCGCCCATGACGAAATTCGACATCTTCGCCAGGGAATGATCGGCAATCACTCGCGCCCTGATGCCGATCGCCCCGGCAAAGCCCCGGGGAGAGCCGGTAACCTCGCGGATCATGTCATCCATGGCTGTTTCCAGAATCTCGCAACCGAGATGGTTTTTGAGTTTTATCTCGTTGATCGCTTCATCTCCCCTTACCAGAACGGCCACGGGCGAACCGTCGGCGCTGAAAAGAACCGTCTTTACCACCTTGTCGGGGGCAACATGGAGAAAGGCGCACACCTCCTCGATGCTTTTGACGCCCGGAGTATGAACTTCCGCGCGAGAAAGCATTTTCTCCGGCGCCGCCTCACCCCCCTTCGACCCATCCGGGGCCACCCCGGCCTTTTCGAGGTTGGCCGCATAATCGCAGGCTGAACAAAAGACAAGGGCATCCTCGCCCGACGAGGCCGTCACCATGAATTCGTGGGAATAGCTTCCTCCGATGCTGCCGGAGTCGGCCTCGACGGCCCTGAAATTCAGCCCCAGCCGCGAGAATATCTTCTGGTACGCGACATACATTTTTTCATAATTTATTTCGGCTCCCGCTTCACCGGCATCAAAGCTGTACGCATCCTTCATGCCGAACTCACGGCACCGCATTACCCCGAACCGCGGCCTGATCTCATCGCGAAATTTTGTCTGGATCTGATAGAGGGTCACGGGCAGATGCCGGTACGATTTTACCTCGTGACGCACGAGATCGGTTATCACTTCTTCGTGCGTCGGCCCCAGACAGTAGTCCCGGTCATGACGGTCGGTGAACCGAAGAAGCTCCTTGCCGTAGTGAACCCAGCGCCCCGACTCCTGCCACAGTTCGGCGGGTTGCACCATGGGAAGGAAAACCTCCTGGGCGCCGGCATTGTGCATTTCTTCCCGAATGATATTTTCCACTTTTCGGATTACCCGGTAGCCCAGGGGAAGATAGGAATAGATACCGCTCGTCAGCTTCCGGATCATACCGGCTCTAATCATGAGTTTATGGCTGACGGTTTCCGCATCCGAAGGAACTTCTCTCACCGTGGGCAGGAACATCTCAGAATAACGCATAATTCTCCTTCAAAATAATCGCCGCTTATCGAAAATCCGAATACGCAGGCGTCAGGTGACCAAAAAGCACCGGGGATGCTTACCTGCTTTTTTGCTTCTCGGCAGCCAGGTGCTTAACTTCTTCCAGCAACGCGGGCACCAGGTCCTTCTCCCGCACTTTCCTGGCCATCTTGCCCTTTTTGAAAATAATGCCGAATCCCCGTCCCCCGGCAATCCCGATATCAGCCTCGACAGCCTCTCCCGGACCATTCACCACGCAACCCATAAGGGCAATCTTCATATATGTTTTCATGCCTGCTAATTTCTTTTCCACCTCCCGGGTCAGGCGCACAAGATCAATCTCGCAGCGGCCGCAGGTGGGACAGGAAATGATGTCCGGACCGACCTTTCGGATTTCAAGGGCACGGAGGATGCCATACGCAACGCCCACCTCGGAGACCGGATCGCCGGTTACGGAGACCCTGATGGTGTCGCCGATGCCTTCGGATAAAAGAATCCCTATGCCCAAGGAGGATTTGATCGCGGCATGAATAATACTGCCCGCCTCGGTAACGCCAAGGTGGAGCGGATAATCTGTTTTTTGCGATACGATGCGGCAGGCCGAAATCGTCGTTAACACGTCGGAGGATTTGATCGAAATCTTCAGGGCCTCGAAACCCATGTCTTCGAACAGAGCGATATTTCTCAGCGCGCTGGCAACCAGGGCATCCGCCGTTGCACCTCCGTACTTGGCATGCAGTTCCTTTTCCAGGGAACCGGAGTTGATCCCGATACGAATGACCGTGCCGCTTGCCTTTGCTGCTTTTATGACTTCCCTGATTTTCCCCGGCTTCATGTTCCCGGGGTTTATTCTGATGCCGTCCGCGCCTCTTCTGATCGCCTCCAGGGCCAGGCGATAATCGAAATGGATATCGGCAATGAGGGGCAGGTTTATCTTCTTCTTTATTGCTCCCAGCGCCATTGCCGCATCCATATCGGGAACGGCAACCCGGGCAATTTCACAACCTGCCTTCTCAAGCCTTCTGATCTGCGCCACGGTTGCCTTCACGTCACGAGTGTCGGTGCAGGTCATGGACTGGACGGCAACAGGCGCTCCACCGCCTATTTGGACGTTGCCGAGGCAAACAGGCCTCGTTATCTTTCTCTTTGCAACTGAGGTCAAGAAAATCCTCCCGGAGCCGGCTTCTTAGGAAGCCTCCGTATAGCACGCCGCCGCCGATGTTATCAACGGGTAAATGCTGGTTGATCGCTGCGGGAGACCACCGAGCATCAGGAAAGATTCTTGACCGCTTCTCTGATGCGTTCCACGCCGGTTTGTATCAGCTTCATAGATGAGGCGTAGGAAAGGCGGATGAAGGCATCGTGCCCGAATTCGATTCCCGGCACTACGGCAACGTTGGCTCCGTCCAAAAGGTAAGCTGCAAGATCGGTGGAAGTGGATACGGGTTTTCCCTTGTAGGAACGTCCGAATACACCAGAAAAATCCGGAAATACGTAAAAGGCCCCCTGGGGATTGAAACAGGATACGCCGGGAATCGCGTTCAGAGCCGCCACAATGACATTTCGCCTTTTTTCGAATTCACGCACCATATGGGAAACGCTGTCCTGGGGCCCGTTCAGCGCCTCCACCGCCGCTTTCTGCGCAATGGACGTGGGATTGGACGTATTCTGACTCTGCAATTTGTTTACGGCCGAGATAATCTGTTCCGGGCCGGCGGCATAACCGATTCTCCATCCCGTCATGGCATAGGTCTTGGAAACACCATTGACAATCACGGTCAGGTTCTTTACCTCCTCACTGACGGAAGCGATGGTGGAAAAAGAAAAGCCGTCATACACGATCTTTTCATACACGTCATCCGTAATGACGAGAATTCCTTTTTTGACAATTACCGCCGCTAAAGCAGCCAGCTCGTTCGCCGTGTAGGCTGCTCCTGTAGGATTGGACGGGCTGTTGAGTATCACTGCTTTCGTACGGCCGGTTATGGCCTTCTCCAATTGATCGGGTTGCATCTTGAAGCCGTCTGAAGCCTTCGTTTCGGCGATAACCGGCTTTGCACCGGACAGGATGATGATATCCGTGTAGGAAACCCAGTAGGGAGAGGGAACAATAACCTCGTCTCCCTCCTGAAACAGCACCTGCGCCAGATTGTACAGGGTATGTTTCGCTCCGCAGGAGACAACCGTCTCCGAACGTTTATACGTAAGGTTGTTATCCCGCTTTAACTTGGCGATAATCGCGTCCTTGAGCTCATCGATTCCTCCCACGGGGGTGTACTTGGTAAAGCCGTCTTCTATAGCCTTAATCGCGGCTTTTTTGATATGGGAAGGCGTATCGAAATCCGGCTCCCCGGCGCCGAAACCGATGATATCCCTTCCCGCCGCTTTGAGGGCATTCGCTTTTGCAGTAATGGCAAGGGTTGCCGATGGTTTTATCAAATTTATTCTGGAAGCCAGATTCATGATCTTGCTCCTTTCAATTCTTCAAATTTCCGCTGTAACCGTTGACAGACAATTTCAGGCACCATCCCCTTGACGGATCCGCCCAGACTCGCCGCTTCCTTGATGATGCTGGAACTCGTATAAAACCACTTGTACCCGCTCATGAGAAAGACCGTTTCCACTTCCCGATCGAGCCGTCGGTTCATAAGCGCCATCTGGAATTCGTACTCAAAGTCGGAAAGAGCGCGCAAACCCCGGAAAATCACGTTTGCTCCCGAATTCTTAACATACTCCACGAGAAGCCCGGGAGAACTATCCACGCGAATCCTCTCCAGAGTCTTGGTGACTTCCCGTATCATCTCCACCCGTTCTTCAACGGAAAAGAGGGATTCCTTATTGGGATTATAGGCCACGAGGATGATAATCTCGTCAAACATCCTCATCCCTCGTTTTATGATATCCACATGTCCGTTTGTTATGGGATCGAAAGAACCGGGATAGACGGCAATTTTCTTCATCAGGCACGCTCATCAAGAATGGGTTTTAAGGAACGACAGAAGCGTGTCTCCGTATCTGCGCTGATCTGTCAAGACAAGTCCGATAACTTCATGTTCCGGCACCGCTTCCCGCAGGGAATGCTGCAGGACAACCACACCGTCTTGGGAAACCAACCATGCCCCTGCAAGGGATTGCAGCGTCGGCGCGAGAAAACCCGTCTCGTAAGGCGGATCGGCAAAGAGGATATCGAAACAGGTTTTTCGCTCAGACAAGCTCCGGATCGCACGTTGCGCATCCATCGCCAGAACCTCGGAGCGATCGTCAAATCCGCATCTGCCCACATTATCCGCAATGGCATGTGCAAGGGACCTGTTTTTTTCCACGAAAACGGCCCTTGCAGCGCCGCGGCTGAGGGCCTCAATGCCCACGCTTCCGCTACCCGCAAAGAGGTCGAGAAAAGAACGTCCCGCTACCGAACGAAGCACGCTGAAAAGCGCTTCCTTGACGAGGTCCGCGGTAGGTCTTATCGGACATCCCTTGGGCAGGAAGAGCTGCCTCCCTTTGGCACTGCCGCCGGTAATTCTCATGTCATCCTTTTACCGGCCTGGGCTTTTTCAATCTTGCCGTGAGTTCCGCACGCGCCTTGATCCAGCCTCGACAGAGAAACCATACGGGCCCCGAGAGACCGTAGCCGAGGGAAAAGGTAAAAATCATGATATGCGGTTCCCAGACGATAATCACGAAAACGACGACAATCAACACAAAAGACACGAAAGGCTTTCGTGAAAAGAAATTCAAGTCTTTAAAACTGTAATATTTAACGTTGCTCACCATGAGCAGCGATAGGACAACCATGCTTATCAGGACAATGGGCTCGTTAAAGGCGCCGCTTCCTCCCAGGTCGTAAAAGAGGAGAAGCGCACTGGCAACGACCGATGCAGCCGCCGGTATGGGCAAACCGTTAAATACCTTGCTTTCAATTAAGCCGATCTGTACGTTGAACCGTGCCAGCCTGAGGGCTCCGCAAACGACGAAGAGGAAGGCCGCTAGCCAGCCGGTCTTCCCGTAAGAAAAGAGCGCCCAGCTATAGGCAAGCAAAGCGGGGGCAACACCAAAGGCAATCACATCAGCGAGAGAATCATATTCGGCGCCGAATTTGCTCATCGTGTTCGTTATCCGTGCAATCCTTCCATCCAGGCCGTCAAGCACCATGGCTATCAGGATGGAAACGGCGGCAAGAAAAAAATCGCCCTTCAGGGAGGCAATGACGGAATAGAAACCGCAAAAAAGGCTTGCCGTCGTCAGGAGGTTGGGGAGGACAAAGACCCCCCGTTTCCTTTTCTTCTTCTTCCTGCTGCCGTCCTTCTCAATGGGAAGGTGATTGCTCATGTGAGGGTTCCCAATGGAGTAACGCCGGCCTTTACCTTATCGCCCAGGGCTACGGAAATATTCGTGTCCAGGGGAAGAAACACTTCAAGGCGCGAGCCGAATCGAATCAGCCCGAACCGGTCTCCTTTCCTTACCTGCATCCCCTCTTTCAACCAACATACTATCCTGCGGGCAATCAGTCCGGCAATCTGCACGGTCGCGATTTCCCTTCCGTCATCCATCCCGATGACAATGGAGTTCCGTTCGTTCAGGACTGATGCTTTGTCAAGATCTGCCGAGAGAAACGCGCCTTGTTTGTATTCAACGGCACGAATGACCCCGGAATAGGGAATCCGGTTCACGTGAACGTTAAACACATTCATGAAAATGCTTATCTTTTTTGCGGGAGTCCTGACCAGATCATTGCCGCTAACCTCTTCAATCCTGATCACCCTGCCGTCCGCCGGCGATACCACCGTTTTTTCACCCGCGGTTGCCTCCCTCTCGGGGTTGCGGAAAAACCAAGCAACGAAACACGTTATGATCAGCAGGGGAACGGCCAGCCAGGCGACCGAACAAAGAAACGCCGTAACAGAAAGAACCAAGAAGAAGAGAATAAACGGGTACCCTTCCCTGACGATGATTTCTCTATGATCGGCCATTTTTTCTCCTGGAAAGTAGCGCTCCCTATGGAACGGTGACTGAAGACATGCACCTGCCCCAAATCCGCAATCAACTTCCCCGTACTCCTGGGCTTATAGTAAATACCCTGCACATTGTCAACAATTCTTGTCTCGGGTAACGGTCAGACGATACGTCATTTAAAAACACGGATCATCCTTCGCTCATCCCCGATTTTTCCGCATAGGATGATTGCAGGTATCGGGGAGTAAAGGTCAGGATATCCAACAAATCGCCGGCCCGGAATTTTTCCAGCCCCAGCAAGCCGACAACGGCCGCTCTGATCGTGTTGTGATGCCTGGGTGCGATACAACCCTGGTCCGGCAGCTTTGCCGTAATAACACCGGCGTATTTTTGCGCTCCCGTGCCGAGGAAAACAATATTATGCTCCCTGCCTTCCCCAAGACCCTCCAGAAAATCATCGATATCGACCAATGATTCATGGGTGACCTTTTCCGCTAAGGCGCCTGAGCGGTTGCGATAAAGAGCCGTGTAGACTTTTCTGTTCTGCGCATCAAGCAGGGGGCAAACGTCCCCCTCATAAACAGAGACGTTCAAGGCAAGGGCGTCAAGCGTGGAAATACCGACAACGGGCTTCTCCATGGCAAGGGCAAGCCCTTTTATCGTAGAGGCGCCGACGCGGAGCCCCGTGAAAGATCCCGGCCCAATCGTGCACGCAAAAAGACCCGTATCGCCCGGCGCTACCCCCGCCGTGGTAAAGAGCGTATGTATTGCCGGCAGTAAATATAAGGAGTGGTACAACCCCGTATTCAGAAATGTCTCGCAAAGGACCTCTTCACCATCGAGAAGAGCGACGCCTGCGGCATTGGTTGAAGCATCTATCGCAAGAGTGATCATTACAAATCAAAAAAACCCCACATCACAGGAATCGGGAAAAAACACGAGCGATGTCACCGAAAATCTTCAGGTTGAGGCGCTCAATGTCCATGAAAAAAACGAAGACCATCAACAATACCAGGAGAACAAACCCCACCTGTTGCGCCACCTCTCGCCACTTAAGCCCTATCTCGCGTCCCGTAACGACTTCAATGAGGTAAAAAAGAATATGACCGCCATCCAGTATTGGTATCGGCAGGAAATTGAGAACGGCCAGATTTATGCTTAACAGCGCCATAAACAAAAGGAAGGGGATAAATCCCTCCTTGACCTGAGCGCCTGCGATCTGGGCAATCATGATGGGACCGCCAAGCGTCTTCGGGGATACAACACCCCGGAACATCTTATAGATGCTTGCGAGGGTAAGTTTCGTGATCGCCCACGTCTGTTCACCGGAGGAGAGGAAAGCCTGCAGGAGGTTCTGGCGGTAGATGACCGTCTGGTTGGCGGGACTGATCCCGATTTTATAGGAATCGATTTCTTCGCCAAAAAGATTGCGGGCCTTCACCAGGGCAGGTTTTACGGTGAGTTCCTGCGTGCGCCCGCCCCGACGGATGGTTACTTTCAGTTCTTTTCCCGCGCTCTCTCCGATGATGGCCGCCATTTTCATCCATTGACTCACGTCTCGATCGTTAATGGCAGTCACCACATCGCCGACCCGGAGGCCGGATGAAAAGGCGGGCGAGTTCTCCTGTATTTCGCCAAGTTCCGTGGTGAGAACGGGGGTGCCGTACACGTTGACGGCGCAGAATATTACCAGTGCCAACAGAATATTAAAAATCGGTCCCGCCGCAACAATGGCTATCCTTTTCCAGACCGGCTGCTTCAGGAAAGCCCTCGCCGCATCGACTTCGGGCAGATCGGCATCGTCCGTTTCCCCCAACAGTTTAACGTAACCGCCGAGCGGTATCAGGGAGATAAGATACTCCGTTTCGCCGATCTTTTTTCCCACCAGTTTCGGACCGAAACCGAGGGAAAATTTCAGCACGCCCACACCGGCTTTCTTGGCAACAAGGAAATGTCCCAACTCATGGACAAAAATGAGCACTCCCAGCAATACGATGACAGATACAACGCTCAGAACGATCAATATCTTTCTCCTCCGCTTATTTGGTTAATCGCCACTGCCGTCGCAGACCGGGCAGGTCAGTTCAATCTTCCCCGATTCGGCAGGGACTCGGTAATGCTCGTCGTTTCCTCTCTCGCCCAGCGGTCTGCTGCAAGGATATGGCTCAGTGCAGGAACCTCGACGGGAAGATGCAGCGAGAGCACCTTATCCACGATAACCGCTATGTCCGCAAAGCCTATGGCCTCCTTGAGAAAGGCATCCACGGCCACCTCGTTGGCCGCATTGAGCACCGCCGGCATGGTCCCCCCCACCGCTGCCGCCTTGTAGGCAAGTGCCAGGCAGGGGAATTTGTCCATCGGGGGTTCCATGAAATTCAGGGTCCCGATCTTCCGCAAATCGAGGCAGGGCAGGCTATTGGCGGCCCGTTCCGGATAAAAGAGCGCATAGGAAATCGGAAGTCTCATATCGGGAATGCTGAGCTGAGCCATGAGCGAACCGTCGATGAACTCCACCAGAGAATGGACGATGCTCTGGGGATGAACAAGCACGTCAATACGGCATGCATCAATGTTAAACAACCATTGCGCCTCTATAACCTCCAGGCCCTTGTTCATCATGGATGCCGAATCTATGGTAATCTTCTTCCCCATGGCCCAGTTAGGATGCTTTAACGCATGAACGGGCTTCGCCGCAGCAAGTTCTTCCTTCGTCGCAGAAAGAAAGGGACCGCCGGAAGCCGTCAAGATCAATCGCTTTACCTCCGCCGGCGAGCGTCCCGCAATGCATTGAAAAATCGCGCTGTGTTCACTGTCCACGGGCAGTATCTTGACCCCCCTGCCCCGCGACTTTTCCATGACAATGTTTCCCGCCATGACCATCGTCTCCTTATTGGCGAGGGCTACATCCTTGCCGGCGTCGATGGCCGCAAGTGTGGGGAGCAGACCCGCCGAACCGGACATGGCGGAGATAACCATGTCCGTTCCCTTTAACGTTGCAACCTCGCGGTATCCTTCCTGTCCGCAGAGAATGGCTACGTTGGCGGAAGGCGACAGCGCCCTTCTCAATTTCGCGGCGGAACTCTCCGTGTCTACCGCCACAATTCGAGGCCTGAACTCATCAATCTGCAATTTCAGCAGTTCCGTATTGCGGCCTGCGGCAAGAGCATGAACCTCAAAACTCGTCCCGTGACGCCGGATTACATCCAGCGAGCTGAGACCGATGGAGCCGGTCGATCCAAGAAGAGAAATCGTTTTCATAAGAGATCCATCAGATCAGGAAGAGCTGGTAATAATATACAAAAGGGATGATGAACATGAGGCAATCAAGCCGGTCCATCAAGCCGCCATGCCCGGGCAGGAGAGAGCCCGAATCCTTGACTCCTGCCGTCCGTTTAACGGCCGACTCACAGAGATCTCCCAGTTGCCCAAGCGTACTGCCCGCAATGCCAAGGACAAGAGCATGCATGACGGGCAGCAGAGGGAAGAACAACTGCCGAAACAAAATGGCTCCGGTAATGCTTCCCACGTAGGCCCCCACAGCGCCCTCCACCGTTTTGCCGGGACTCACCCGTGGGAGCAGCTTCCTTTTGCCCAGCATGGTTCCCACGTAATATGCAGCCACATCGCCGGAAAAGACCAGCACCAGGACGAACGAAACCCACAGAAATCCATTTGCCGCGGAACGCAGGAGAATACCATGGGAAAGCATCAGGGGGATGTAAACGATCCCCAGTATAACCTTTCCCAGTGGTGCAAGATCACAAGACGTATCCCCGATACGCACCAGATACCAGGAGAATACCGACACGATGAAAAGAGTGATAACGAGAAGTGCATATCGGAAATCGCCGGTGGCAAAAGCAACGGGAATCAAACACGCGGCCGCCAGTAGCGCTGCTTTTTCCCCGGTAAATCCTTTTCCGAAGATCAATCTGCTATATTCCGCGGTCGCTGCGAGAATAAGAAGAACCATCAACAGGACAAACAACCCTTCCGGGGCGTAGTAAAGGAGGGCGAAAACAAGAGGCACTCCGACAAGGGCGGTAAGCCATCTCTTGCTATGTGAATTCATTTATAGTCCCTGTGCAACTGGTCGCTGGTAAGGCCGTATCTTCGTTCCCGTTGCTGATAATCGGCAATGGCTTTCAGGAGATCCTCCTTTTGAAAATCAGGCCACAAAACGTCCGTAAAATAAAATTCCGTATATGCCATCTGCCAGAGGAGGAAATTGCTGAGCCGGTATTCGCCGCTCGTCCTGATCAGGAGATCGGGATCCGGCATCCGGGCGGTGTACAGGTAGGAAGAAAAAGAATCCTTCGTAAGTCCTTCGGGGGTGATCCTGGCCATCCGATAGTCGCCAAGTATTTTCCTGACCGCCTCGATTATTTCATCACGGCCTCCGTAGCTCAAGGCCAGGTTTAGAATCAATCCCTCATTTTTCGCCGTCTTTTCCATAATATCAAGGAGCAGATTCTTAATGGAGTCTCTCAGGGCGTCGACGTTTCCAATTGTCGTTAACCGTATGTTATTCTCGGTCATCTCCCGTATCTCGGAGCGGAGATATTCTTCCAGCAAATCCATAAGGGCATTCACTTCTTGGGCGGGGCGAATCCAGTTTTCCACGGAAAAAGCATACAGGGTCAGATATTTGATGCCGATTTCCCGGCAGGTGCGAACCGCCACGCGCACCGCTTCCGCACCCTTTTTGTGCCCTGATATCCGGCCCAGGGTATGTTTCTGCGCCCACCTGCCGTTTCCATCCATGATAATGGCAATATGGC
>CAZTLA010000082.1:0-12793 GCA_964614365.1 uncultured Syntrophales bacterium
GAAAGCGGACAATTCATGCGCTACAAAACCGGACAATTCTATTTGCTCTTGACAGAATTTAACCAAACCGTCGAAAAAAGCCCGCCCGCTTTGCCCGGATTCCGAAACAGAGCGGTCTCTTGCGTCTTGACTTTCAGGCAACCTCTGGTATTATTCGCCTACCGTTTTGGAGGGACGTCCATGAAGGAACGACTGAGAAAGCCGCTTTCCGTTTCGCCGCTGAAGATAACGTTTTTTATCATCATCATTGCCCTTGTTCTTATGTTTATGGATGTTCCTTTCCTCCGTTTCATGGAACTCAAGGCCCTTGATTTGAGGATGCTTTCCCGGGGGAAGGTTGCCGCGGGCGGAGAAACGGTCATCGCCGTGATTGATGAGAAGAGTTTGAGCGAATTGGGCCGTTGGCCCTGGCCGCGCACGACGATAGCAAGACTTGTGGCTACCCTGAAAGCGGACGGGGCAAAGGCGGTGGGCTTTGACGTCGTTTTTGCCGAGCCGGACGAGAATTCCAGCCTGAAAACCATTGCCGAACTTAATGGGGAGGCCGCCAATCTCGGCATACGGGATGCGAAACTGACCGGTCTTCTGAATGCGAAGAAAAAGCTGGCCGACACGGATGCCGCCCTGGCAGCAATGATCAAGAAGGCAGGCAACGTCACCCTCGGCTATTTTTTCCACACATCGAGCAAAGACGCCTCTCATCTCACGGAAAAAGAAATAGCGGCGGGAGCGGAAAACATCGCCGGTTCCCGGTACCAGATGATCAAGGTCAGAGCAAAGCCTGACGAGTCGTCTCTGGTGCATGCCTTTGCCGCGGTGCCCAATCTTCGATCATTTTCCCGGGCCGCCGAAAACAGCGGCTATTTTAATGCCTTCCCCGATTCCGATGGAACAATTCGCTGGTCGCCGCTGGTCATAAAGTTTGGGGACAATTATTATCCCTCGCTGGCAGTTTCTCTCCTGCTCCAGTATCTGGACCGGCCCACGCTCGTGCTCAACATGGACGAGTTCGGCGTCAGCGGAGTGGAGATAGACACGGTGGACATTCCCACCGACGGCGCCGGGAGAATGCTGGTCAATTATATGGGGCCGGCAAAGACCTTTCCCCATTATTCCATCTCCGACATTATCGGCGGCCGCGTCTCTCCTGATATTTTCCGGAACAAGATCGTTATCGTAGGCGCCACCGCCAAAGGAATTTACGACCTGCGGGTTACGCCCTTCAGCGCCGTGTATCCCGGCGTGGAGATCCATGCCACGGTCATAGACAATATCCTGCACCGGAACTTTCTCCGGCAATCCTGGTGGACGGAATTTCTCGATGTCTGTGCCATTGTTCTGCTTGGACTTCTCATGGGGGCGGCAATCCCTCGGTTGAGGGCGATGGCGGGATTGCTGGTTGCCGTCCTTATCATTGTCGTCTATTACGGTATAAATACCTACATCTTTTCCCGTTACCGGGTCTGGATGAATCTCGTTTATCCCGTGGTCGCCATGCTGACCGTTTATCTGGGCATAACGGTTTACCGTTACGTCACCGAAGAGAGAGAGAAGAAGAAGATTCGGGGTGCATTCCAGTATTACCTTACCGCTTCCGTAATCACCGAAATGCTGAAAGACCCGTCGAAGCTGAAGCTGGGCGGCGACAAGAAAAACCTCACCGTTCTTTTTTCCGACATCCGGGGTTTCACGACCATTGCGGAGCAATTGCCTCCGGAAGACCTTGTCCATCTGCTCAATGAATATCTGACGGCGATGACGGATCTGGTCTTCAAGTACGATGGCCTGCTTGATAAGTATATCGGTGATGCCGTGATGGCCGTGTTTGGGGCGCCTCTTGATCAGCCGGACCATGCCCTCCGGACGTGCAGGACGGCCCTCGAAATGATTGATGCCCTGAAGGCGCTGCAGAGGAAATGGCATGAAGAAGGCAAGCCCGTCTTAAACATCGGTATTGGCATCAACACGGGGGACATGGTGGTGGGAAACATGGGATCGAAGATGCGGTTCAATTATACCGTCATGGGGGACATGGTCAATCTTGCTTCCCGTTTGGAGGGGATCAACAAGGAGTACGGAACGAACATTGTCATCAGTGAGTTCACCCATGCCGTGGTCAAGGATGCCGTCTTCTGCCGTGAACTCGATTCCGTACGGGTCAAGGGGAAGAAGCTCCCCGTGAAAATCTACGAATTGCTCTGCGAAAGGAAAGACGCCGGACCGCGGGAGGAATTCGTCCGGTTGTTCGAGGGAGGGTTGGCGAAATACAAGCAGGGCTCGTGGGACGAGGCCATTGCATCCTTCCGGAAGGTCCTGGAAATACAACCGGGCGATCCTCCTGCCCAACTCTATATTTCGCGATGCGGGGAACTGAAAGAAAAACCACCCGCTGCTTCCTGGGATGGGGTGTTTACCATGACCAGGAAGTAATCAACTATGGAAGATCATAAATACAGAAGCTGGGTCGAAGTGGACCTGGACAGTTTTACCGCCAACTGGGACGAGATGAAGAGGCTCGTCGGCCCCGGCGTCAGGATTATGCAGGTCGTGAAGGCGGATGGCTATGGACACGGGGCGATAGAAATATCCCATGTTGCCCTGAGAAACGGCGCCGCCATGCTGGGGGTTGCCAATGCCGATGAGGGCGTACAACTGCGCGTCGGCGGCATCGCGGCGCCCATCCTGATCCTGAGCCCTTCCACGGGCGACGAAATCAACGAAATCATCAAGTACAGCCTTATCCCTTCGGTTTCCGATTTAGGTTTTGCCCGGGAACTGCAGAAGCAATGTTCACAGGCCGATATCCGGATGCCCATCCATATTGAAGTGGACACGGGTATGGGTCGGGGCGGTACGATGCGCAGCGAGGCCCTGCAGATGATACGGGAAACCAGGGGGTTTCCCGATCTGGTCCCCGAGGGAATCTTCACCCATTTTTCCCAGAGCGAGGTTCTTACCGATTATACCGTAACGCAGGGGGATTTGTTCTTGGGCATGCTTAAGGAGCTGGAATCATGCAACATATCGATCCCCATGAAGCACCTGTCCAACAGCGGCGCCATCATCAATTATTCCCGGTATCACATGGACATGGTGCGGCCGGGTCTCATGTCGTATGGTATACATCCTTCGCCGGCGACGGAAGCAAGGGCCGCCCTCCTGCCGGTCATGACGTTCAAGACAAAGATCGTCCTGATCAAGGAATTCCCCGAAGGGTACGGGATCGGCTATGGCCGGACGTACATCACGAAGAAGCCCACTCGCATCGCCACCATACCCGTGGGGTATGGCGACGGGTATGGATTTGTGCTTTCCAACCAGGGTGAGGTCCTGATCCGGGGGCGGCGGGCGCCGATTGTGGGACGCGTCTCCATGGATATGTGCACCGTGGACGTGAGCGCACTCGGTGCGTGCGCCGTGGGCGACGAGGTGGTCATGATGGGCCGGCAGGGCGACGAATACATATCGGCCAACGATATTGCCGCCCGCGAGGGTACCATAAGCTACGAGGTCCTCTGCGCATTGGGAAAGCGCGCGCCGCGCGTATTTGTGCAGAAAGGCGGGACCGGCGCCGTGGAGCCGCGCCTGCGCCGTATCTTTATTCCCGATGAGGAAAAATCCCTATCGCGGCTTGACGGCATCATCCGCAGTTGTTTCCAGGCGCGCGTACAGAGCGTGGAAATGGGCGATGCGATCTATTATGAGATGTTCGATACCCTCTTCGGCAGGGAAGATCGTGAGCTCGAACTGCGTTCCGACTTCCGTTACGGCATAACCGTGAGCGGGTTGCGGGAAGAGGGCGGGGGGGGCGAAAGCGAAGAGAACGGCAATCTTACCGTAACCACCCGCATCGAGTACGTGAAGACCCTCAAGCATCCCCTGTTCATGATCGGCTGCGCCCCCGATAATGCGCAGCTTGCCGCTTTTTTTGAGGATAAGCACTGCGAATACCGCTGGCTTCTCAACCGCCGGAATGGTCCCGTCGGGGATAAGGATTTCCGGGTTGCTCGGGTTGCCCTGGACGATGTTGATGTTCCCTTTGTACGCGCGGAGAATACGATAAGAGGGTACGAGGTCTGGTATGGGGGCGAATCTCTCCGCAGCAGGATAGGCAGCAAAATCAAGCTCGCGATCGAGATTGTCACCCGGCAGGCGCGTGAGAACAACATCTTTTCCGTTTACCTTGTCTATCCCACGCGCGGACTGGATATATCCTTCAATTATGAAGGGGCGGGTTTCCGGGATGTGCGGGACGTGTATTTTTTTGCCGGACGCCATCCCTATCCGGAGATCCTGAGGGAAAAAGGCCGATCGCTCCGGTTGAAGATCAGTAATAACGTATGGATTTTTCCGAACAGCGGGGTGACGTTTATTGGTGAAAAGTGACGGCTTCATAATAAGCGCCGGAGGCAGGGCGCTTATTATGAAGCCGTCCCAGAATTAACTTTAAGCAGATTGTAATCATATCACTATTGTATATTAAGTTTTACTTATTCTGTCTTTGCAAAAGGGAAATTTGAAGCTCATAGGCAGGAAGGGATTTATCGGAAATGAAGAGGCTCAGGGTGGGAGTGATTTTTGGCGGCTTGTCTTCGGAGAAGGAAGTCTCCTTGAACAGCGGCCGTAATGTTTTTGATAACCTGGATCAAGAGATGTACGAGGGCGTGCCGGTCTTCATGGATGGCACGGGCGCTCTCTGGATTATACCCTGGCAGCTTATCTCGCAAAATACCACTACCGACATTTCGGAACATCTCGCGGGCGAAGCGAGAAGAATATCCTACGAAACACTCCGTAACGAGATAGATTTTGCGTTTATCGCCTTGCATGGGAAATACGGCGATGACGGCTGCATTCAGGGATTCCTGGAACTGCAGAAGATACCCTATACGGGACCCGGCGTCCTGGCTTCCGCCCTGGGGATGGACAAGCACGTGCAGCAGAAAATTCTGCGGGCGGCAGGCATTGGCGTGCCAGAGAGCATCATGGTAACGGGCGACCGATGGCAAGAGGACAGCGAAGGGGCAACCCGGGAATTACGGGGGCACTTTCACTATCCCTTTTTTATGAAACCGATCCGGGAAGGTTCCAGTATGGGCGTCAGCCTCGTCAGGGATGAAGACTCTCTGGTGCGGGGAATGGAGGCCGCTCTCGCGTGGGACAATGCCGTGCTGGTGGAGGAGTTTCTCGACGGTACGGAGTTCTCATGCATCGTGATCGAGGAGGACGGAAATATCATGCCGCTGGAAGTAACGGAAATCCATCCGCAGAGCGATTATTACACCTACGATGACAAGTACATGCCGGGGAGGTGCAGGAAGTTTACGCCCCCGAAGAACATTGATCGGGAGTCGGTGCAGAAGATCAGGACGGAGGCGGTAAGGGCTTTTCAGGCCCTTGGCTTCAGATCGTACGGTCGGATCGACGGCTTTCTCCTGAAGGATGGCCGGGTCCTGGTGACGGATCCCAATTCATCTTCCGGTATGGCGCCGTCCTCATTCTTTTTTGAACAGGCCGCCTGCGCGGGCATGCTTCCCTCCGTGATCATTTCCCTGCTGATTGAAAACGCGCTCAAGATTCACAAAGGGAAGAAAGGGCCGCTATGATCCCTTGTTTCCTTATTTATAAATAATATCCTTGAGTTTCGCCAAGAGGGCCGTGTCTTGCTTGAAGTAATTCGCTATCGCCTTCTGCAGATCTTCACCCATGACCGGGGAAAGGCTTAGTTTTGCCTTTTTCAACTCAGCCAGGAGTTCCTTGTCCTTCAAGGTTTCCTGAAAGGCATTGCGGAGAATCTGTACCCGTTCTTTCGGTGTCCCGGGAGGTAAGACGTAGGGCCGGACGAAAATCGGGGGGCTGTGTATGCCAAGCTCAATCATCTGTCTTGCTTCTTCAGTTTTGGCATACGTTATTGCCAAAGGAACATGAGGTATCTCCGGATTTGCCTTCGATACTCCCTGCAGGAGGGGAATGATATCACCGCTCTCCATGCCCCTGCCAAATGTCGCCTTGCCGGAATCCCAGGATAAACAGTTTCCATGCAGTTCCCCGCTCTCGATCGCCAGGCGGATCTCGGCCGTTCCCTTATAACCGGTCACCGGTCTGATAGGGAGCCCCAAGGCCGCCCTCAAGATTCTGGGGGTATTATCGCTGGAACTGGATCCGGGCGCCTGACCGCCAAACTTAAGAGGATCCTTGGCTTTGAACCACTGTTCCATAGTGGTGATACCGCTGGACTTCGCAACAAATACGACCGGATCATCCTGATGCGGGGCGCCGATGTACTCGTATTTTAACGCATCGAATTCAACGCCCGGTTGTCTAAATATTTGATTCAGGAAGATCATCCCATTGGGGTGACCGATGATAAGGCCGTCGGGCTTTGCCGCTTTATAGACATAATTGGCGGCAATCATGCTTCCGGCGCCGGTCATGTTGTCAACGACAACCGTTGGATTGCCCGGAATGTACTTGCCGAAATACCGGGCGATCGCTCTGGTGTAGATATCATATCCGCCGCCCGCCGACAGTCCGACAATGAAACGAATCGTTTTCCCCTCATAAAAAGGCTCGGCAGCAGGTGCAGTGCCGGAGATCAGAGTAAATACCATGACAGCCGCAACGAACAAGTAAAGTTTCTTCATCATGTTCCCCTCCTTATAACGACGATATTTCCTTAATGAGATATTGGATGGATATTGGATAGATATTGGATAAGACATTGCTTTCTGCGGATTGAAATATAGGGTTGCTGTTTTGGCTTGTCAAGGAATATTTTGCCAGATGGTTCAATATATAGTATACGGTCCAGATAAAAGGAGAAGCAAGGAGCGCCATGAATTTCATCGTGAACGGAAAGTCCGTCAAGCTCGATATGGGACATGAGGTGATGCCCTGGCATACCTTGGCGCAGACGCTGAGGGAAACGTTAGGTCTTACCGGTACGAAGATAGGATGTAATAATGGCGAATGCGGAGCCTGTACGGTCATAATGAACGGGAAACCCATTCTCTCTTGCAGCACGCTGACCGTTGAATGTGACGGCAACGAAATTACCACCATTGAGGGGTTAGGGGACCCGATAATGGGGAAACTGCATCCCCTGCAAAAGGCATTCATAGACCATGACGGTCTGCAATGCGGTTTCTGCACGCCGGGCATGATAATGCAGGCCAAATCCCTGCTCGATAAGATCCCGAACCCTACGGAGAAGCAGGTCAAAGAAGGATTGTCCGGCAACCTGTGCCGATGCGGTTCCTATAAAAAGATCGTCGAGTCAGTGTTAGCCGCTGTCTCGGCAAAGACGGGAGATTGAGCGGCATGCCGGAGCAACTGTCCATTATCGGGAAGCGCCTGCCTCGTGTCGGCGCGTTTGATCTTGTCACGGGAGGGGCGAAATTCTCCCAAGATATATTCTTGCCGGCGATGCTCCGCGGCATGATCCTTTGCAGCCCGCACCCTCATGCCAACATCGTGAGCATAGACACCGGCAGGGCCGAGGCCCTGCCCGGCGTGAATGGCGTCATCACGTATAAAGATGTTGAGGGACTTCCGGATGCGATCGTTGTCCCCGGTGCAGAACCCTTAAAAATTCTGGAGAAAACGGTCTACTTTGTCGGCGACTATGTGGCGGCCGTCGCGGCTGAAACAGAGGAAATTGCCGAGAGGGCGCTTGATTTAATACAAGTGGAGTACGAGATATTGCCTGCCGTCTTCGATGCCGTAGAATCAATGAAACCGGGAGCTCCCGTGCAAAAGCAGCTCTGGCCCGGGAATGTCTGGAACTCAAAAGAGCAAGGCAAACCATCTTTCGTGATAGATAAGACGCGGTTAACGGGGGGGAATGTTGAGGATGGTTTTGCAGGCGCCGATGAAATAGTCGAGGAGAAACTTAACACCCAGGTGATGCTGCATGCTCCTCTGGAAACGGATACGATCGTCGTGGCTTGGGATGCAAACGAGGTATGCACGGCATGGACGAAGGAAAATCCGGACAGCATGGTTGGCTGGCTTTGGAACATTCTGAACAAGGCTTACGGCACGCCTATGAACAAAGTGAGAGGCATTTGCAATCATGCCGGCGGACGTTTCGGCAAACACGTTGATCTCCGTGTACTGGCCATGGCGGCGGTCTTAGCCAAAAACACGCGCAGGCCGGTGAAGTTCCAGGGTCTGAGAGCGGCAGAGTATCATTGGGCACGGGCTCTTACGCACAGCGATATAAAAATGGGGGGCAAAAAGGACGGCGCCATCACTGCCGTTAATATGAAAACCATCTCCAACTTCGGCATTGCCCATCGTTACCCTGCTACGGAAACGAGAAATATCGGGCGCGCGCCCAATTGGACCTGGAAATGTCCCAACAGCTATTATGAGAACTATGGGGTCTACACCAACATTTCCGGGACAGGACCTTTCCGGAGCTTTGGTTCGACCCAGGGCCACTATGCCGTATCCCAGGCCTGCGACCGGCTGATCGAGAAGTTGGGTGTGGATCCCCTTGACTTCTACCGGAAGAATCACGCCGGCGCCGGGGACTGGTGGGAGGAACAGAAACAGACGCCCAGCGGTCTGGATGACTGTATTCTTAAGGCCGCTGAGGCGATCGGCTGGAAGGAGAAGTTCCATAAGCCCGGCGTTAAGACGCTGCCGGACGGCAGGATGCACGGCATAGGGATGGCAATCGCCGTACATAGCGGCGGCGGTTCCAATGTGCCGGCAGCAGCCCTCGTGAAAGTAAATAGCGACGGCTCCGTACAGCTCTTCGCCGCCGGCGATGATACCGGTCAGGGGCTGTACACCGTCGAGGCGGCTATCTGCGCCGAAGAACTGGGGGTCCGCTTCGAAGATGTCCGCATCATCCGGGCCGATACGGAAGCGGCGCCCTTTGGTTCCTTTTCATCCCACAGTCAAAATACCTGTAATATGGGAGGCGCCGTGCAGCTTGCCGCTCGCGATGCGAAGAAAAAACTGCTGGCCCTGGCGGCCAAGGAGATAAACATTAAACCGGAAGAATTGGCGGCAAGGGAGGGATGGATTTACGGTAAATCCGACCCGGCCAAGAGGATCGCCATAGCGGCCGTAACGGCAAAGTATATCGGCTCCAACAAGGTTATAGATTTTGAGCCGATAGGGTGCCGCATTGATGGATATGGCTGGTACGCGCAATGGGAAAATGTGCCCTGGACTCCCGGAGGGCCCGACGGCTCCCTGGTTCCGAAGACGTGGATGTGCCATATAACGGAAGTCGCGGTGGATACCGAAACCGGAGCAATTGAACTCCTGAACTATGTGACGGCCCAGGACGTGGGGAGAGTCATCAGTCTCAACACGGCTGAGAATCAGTTGTTTGGATCCACGCTGATGGGCATTGGTTTTGGCATATTGGAGGATTTTGTCCACGACCCGATGAATGGACGGGGTCTGAACGCCACGTTTCTGGATTATAAAATACCAACCCATCTCGACGTGCCTCCGACAACAGCCATCTTTGTGGAGCCCATCAATCCCAATACCGTTTTCGGGGCCAAGGGAATGGGCGAGGGATCGCTTGTCCCCGGCGCCCCGGCCATAGCGCATGCCGTCTATAATGCCCTTGGGGTAAGATTCAACAGTACGCCGATAACGCCCGATAAAGTCCTTAAAGCGCTTGGCAAGGCAAGGTGATATGCAGCCATTTACACACTTCGACGCCAAAACCGTCGATGACGCAATTCTGAGGCTCACAGAACATAAGCAAGCCAAGGTCATCGCCGGGGGAACCGACTGTTTAGGCGTTTTAAAGAATCGCTTCCTTCCGACCTATCCTGAGGTTCTCGTCAACATCAAAACGATCCCCGGCCTGGACGTCATAGCCGGGAATGACGAAGGGCTCAGGATAGGAGCCCTCGCCAGGCTTTCCGACATAGCTGACGCTTCAATCATCAAGGGAACGCATCGCATCTTAGCCGACGCGGCAATCTCCGTGGCTACACCGCAGATAAGGGGCATGGCCACCATAGGCGGGAATCTGTGCCAGGACCTGCGCTGCTGGTACTATCGGCATCCCCACCAGATCGGCGGACGCATCCTGTGCCTGCGCAAGGGCGGCAAGATCTGCAACGCCCTGGCCGGGGATAATCGGTATCATTCCATATTCGGCGGCGCCCGCGTTGCAACCCATTCCCGTTGTGTAGCAGTCAGTCCCTCCGATATCGGTGTGGCGCTTTTGGCATTAGACGCCAGGATCGTTACCACAAAGAGGACGCTTGATATACAGAGTTTTTTTACGAGCGACGGACCGGGGTCAACGATTCTTGATCCTGATGAGGTGGTAACTGAAATTCAGATTCCCAAGCCTGCAAAGGGGACCAAGCAAACATTCCGGAAATTCAGGCTGAGAAAGGCCATTGACTTTGCCGTGGTGAGCGTAGCCTCGGTCATTACGATTGAGGATGGCGTCTGCCGGGACGCCCAAATTGCCCTCGGGGCTGTGGCCCCGACACCTGTCAGGGCAACTGCCGCCGAGGAAGCCGTCAGGGGAACAATCATCAATGCCGCGGCGGCAGCGGCGGCGGCAACGGCGGCAGTGGCAGAGGCCAAGCCGCTTGCCATGAACGGATACAAAGTCGAGATCGTAAAAGCATTGGTAAAAAGAGCGATCCTCGCGGTGAAAGAACCCTGACCGCTGGAGGAATTTCCCACCTCCAAAGGGGATATGCGTGATCATACCTAGGATATTTTATCATCATCGATGCGGCATGCTCCGCCCTTGAAATTGAAGAATAACTTCAGCATTTTTTTCACGTTTTCAGAAAAGATCTTTTTCGCGATGAATGTCCCCACAACTTTTTTGTTGATCTCCGCACGGGTGGGATAGGGATGAACGGCCCCGGCAAGCACAGC
This sequence comes from uncultured Syntrophales bacterium, assembly GCA_964614365.1. GTDB lineage: Bacteria > Desulfobacterota > Syntrophia > Syntrophales > JACQWR01 > JACQWR01. The sequence continues at coordinate 10,885 of CAZTLA010000082.1, forward strand.
GAGTTTCATGCCGCCGTTCAGAATCGCCACCCATTCACCGAGCAGGTCTCCGGCATGAGGACCCAGTATCTGGACCCCGATCGGTTTTTCCTTTTCATTGAGAATCATCTTGATCTTGCCCGTTTCCTCCCCTTCGGTGAGGCTCCGATCGTTCATGCTAAATTCCTCCGTCCAGACGGAGCAGCGTATTCCCTTTTCCCCGGCTGTTGTTTCGTTCATTCCGATGCAGGCGAGCTCCGGATCCGTATACGTACACCAGGGGAGGAACGTATAGTCGGCCTTACGGGGCAGGTGGAATATGGCGTTGGCAACGACGATTCCCCCTTCGTAGCCGGCTGCATGGGTGAACTGGTATCTGCCTGTTACGTCTCCTGCCGCATAGATATGCCGCCGGTTCGTTCTCATGCGGCTGTCCACCCTGATGCCTTTTCTGTCGAATTCCATCCCGAGCCCGTCCAGCCCCATGTCCTCTGCGTTGGCGTCCCTACCGAGGGCGGCGACGATTACCTCCGCCCGCAGGTTCAGGGTGTCCTCACCCTTTTTGATGACCACCTCTTTTTCAGAGCCAAGATCGGCTACCCGCAGCGTCGCCGCATCCAGGTGGAACGTGACGCCTTCGCTGCGCAAGGCAGTCATAACGGCGTCGGCCATGTCTTTGTCTTCCTTTCCCAATATCCTGCCGCTGCGCTGAACGACGGTAACGGTGCTTCCCAGGCGCGTGAACGCCTGCGCCATTTCTGCGGCGATGGGGCCGGCCCCCAGGAAAATCATCGATGATGGCAGGTGGTCCAGGGAGAAGAGCTCTCTGTTGGTGAGGCAGGGTGTGTTCTTGATACCTTCAATGGGTGGAATCGACGGGGAAGAGCCGGTGGCAATAACCCATGTCTTTGCCGAATGGCTCTTTCCGTTCAGGCGGATGGCATGTTCGTCCGTAAAACGCGCGTTGCCGAACTCGACCTTAACCCCGAGACCGCAAAACCGTTCCACAGAGTCATGCTTCTGTATGGTTTCGATGACTGATTGGATCCGTGCGGCTACCGCCGCGAAATCGACCGGTTTACTTTCAAGATCGGGGAGGCCGTAGCGATGCATCTTCGTTGCCTGGTGGCGGACCTTAGCAGTTTTGATGAGCGTTTTGCTGGGGATGCATCCGAAATGAAGACAGTCCCCGCCCAGCCTGTTTTCCGTATCGATAAGGAGGACCTTCGCGCCGAGCTGTGCCGCCCCGGCGGCAACGGTCAGGCCTGCCGCGCCTCCTCCCAGGATGCCCATATCGAAATCGTATTTTGCCATAGCGCCTCCTTGTAATCGCGCAGGGTCGTCTTCGTGCAGCCCTTTCGATGGGGATTATAGGATATTTTGTTTTCCGATGATAGGCATAACTCGTCGCTCTCCAAAAGCCTGAACTCGAGAATTACGGGACTGACCCGCAGTATCTTCCTGATTCCTTCTTGACAGAACAGGCCATGTTTATTAAGGTCATCTGTGTTGGCCCCTTTTGGCAGAGAATCATTGGCTGACCGGGGGAATTGGGCCGGGCGAGCCCGCTGACGTATCATCGGCGGCATTTCACGGGGTGCACAATGGAAGACGTCATTCTCCGCAGGACGCGTGGTTTGCCCGATGCGGAATGCTTGCCCCGGCTGGGATCGCTGCTGGATGAGGTGAAGGCGCCTTTTGCCCGCGGTGACCGTGTGGGAATAAAACTGCACTGGGGCGAGAAGGACAATCACAGTTTTCTGCCGCCGGATTATGCACGGCAGATCGTACGGTGGCTCAAGGACAGGGGCGTCGGGCCCTTTGTTTTTGACACCACCGCTCTTTACTCCGGAGGACGCAATACGGCAGAGCGTTCCCTGATGACGGCCGCAGAGCACGGCTATACGGAATCGTTTCTCGGCTGTCCGGT
>CAZTLA010000083.1:0-12769 GCA_964614365.1 uncultured Syntrophales bacterium
ACCGCGGGCACGACGAAATTTTCCAGTCCCCGTACAATGAGGATAAGGAACAGGGAAAGCAAGGCCGGCAGGTTGATCGGCAGAGTGACCAGCCGCAGGGAATGCCAGATGCCTGCACCGGCAATGGTGGCCGCTTCTTCCAGGTCGGGGTTCATGGCACGGAATGCACCGGCAAGGGTGATGAAGGCAAAGGGCGCCCAGTGCAGTCCCTGTATCCATATCATGCCGCCCATGCTGTACACGTTAAAGAGTGGTTTGGTTGTCATGAAATTCAGCAGTCCGATCTTCGGACTGAGCAAGAAAACCCATGCCATGACGCTCAGGATGCCCGGCAGGATCAGCGGCACCATGTTTACGAGGTACATCCACTGTCTGCCGGGGGTGCGCGTGCGCTCCGTTACCCAGGCCATCGCGCCGCCGATGATAAGCGCAAGGACCGACGAACCGAAGGAAAACTCCAACGAGTTCTTCATTAACGTCATGGTCAGAGGGTCGGTAAAAACCTTCAGATAATTCCCCAGGGTAAACGTTGCGGCGTGACCCGCGTACTCCGGCGTAAAGAAGGTCTGCCAGGCAAGAAAGCCCAACGGTGAAAGCGTAAAATAAGTTACCAGAAACACCGTCAGGAGCAGAAATACACCCGTCGATAGGGCAATTTTCCTTTTGTTCATTTATGGTGCGCCCCCTAAACATAAGCTTGCGAACCGCGGCACGATCAGGAGACCTATCCTCGCTGCCGGATTCACCCCTGCTATTCGTTGTGTCGTTGCGTAGATCATCGCCGCTTATTCGGCGTGAGAAGCAATTCCGTGAAGAGTTTCTGCCAATGATCGTAATTGTCCAGAGACAGCTCGGGAGAATCGATGAGCAGGTTGGCCTTCGATACCTGGGGATCAAGATCCGGATAGGCGGCGTTCCGGCCCCTTCCGTAAATGACGGTCTGTCCTTCCCTGGAAGTCGAGAAATCGATGAACAGAAGAGCCGCATGGGGATGGGGGGCGTTTTTCAGCAGGGCCATGCCTTCGGGCGACACCACCATGGGGTCCATGATGACCCAATTGACGGGAGCTCCCGACTTTTTCTCGGAAATGGCTTGATGGAGATACTGCGTGGGCGTGCAGAGGACATCACCCGCGATAAGCATCTGCATCATGACGGAATGTCCGTGCACAATGCGGAGTTCCTGCTTCCCCAGGCGGGTGAAGTAATCCCGGGCTTTCGCCTCGCCCCAGACCTTGAACAGATTGATCAACCAGACCCCGTCCGTATCCTCCAGGGTCATTTTTCCCTTCCACCTGGGGTCCAGGAGGTCGTTCCAGCTTTTTGGCGGGTCTTTGATCTCGTTCGTGTTGTACACAAAGGTCAGGATGTTGTGGTATATGGGGATCCAGTACTTCTTGGCATCGATATGTTTCGCGGAATAGATGTCCTGGGCGGGCGTGTAGAAGGGAATCAGGATGCCTTCCCGCCGCAGTTGTTCCACGAGAATGGTCGGCGCATCGAAGGTATCGGCAGTATATTTCCTTCCCTTCTGCTCCGTGATCAGGCGTGCAGCCACGTCTTCACCGCGACCCGCAAAGAGGTTGACCTTTACGAAGGGATACTTCTTCATAAAGGCATTAACCAGGGGTTGTGAATCCTTCGAATTCATGGCGCTGTACACGGAAAGCGCGCCTTCGCGTTTTGCACCCTCCACCAGAACCTCCTCCCGGTCCTTGCCTTTGTATGCGACAAGCTGATCGACGCTCAATGCGGCGTCGGAGGCGTAGGGAGCGATGAGCAGCAGCACCATGCAGGTCATGACTCCCAGGCAAAATCCTTCCTTAAAATTTCCAGTTCTAACGATCTTCATTGATTTCCCTCCTTATTGCAGTTCGTTACTGGCAAAATGGCGGCGGGACCCGGAATAAGAGACAAGATTATTGGTGGAAAAGGATACCGAGATCTGGATGTTACGTCAACCTCTTCCCTGAGCATGGATTTCCCCCCCCCTCCTTCTGGAAACAGTAACCATACGTGACAGCGGAACAGGACTTGACGACTCTGCGGAAGCGAGCCCCGTTTTATACATAATTTTACAAAAATTAGGAAATATTTTTTTCGGGTACGCGTCATTCTATGAAATGTTTGACATTTTTCGGTTATTACACTACAGTCGCGCATACCTTCTTGTTCCGGAGCCGACCGTGCAGATGCAGGATGTGTTTAATTATTATGGCGAGGATCTGAACCGCGTGGAAGAACACATGCAAATGTGTCTGCGCTCCGAGGTAAGGCTTATTCATGAAATAGTCGATCACATCATCGGCAGCGGCGGCAAACGATTCAGGCCTCTTATGCTCCTGGCCTCGTCGGGGCTGTGCGGATACACAGGGGAAAGACGTTTTCCCATGTCCGTCGTTATTGAGTTTGTTCATACCGCCACGCTTCTTCACGACGACGTCATCGACCACGCCAAGATCAGACGCGGCAAGACGTCCGCCAACAACATCTGGGGCAACGCCGCCAGCGTTCTCGTCGGAGATTTCCTCTATTCCACGGCCTTCAAGTTGATGACGGCGGACGGAAATCTTGATATCATGAGGCTGATATCCGCCGCCACGAACAGCATGTCGGAAGGAGAAGTCTTCCAGTTGGTGAAATGCGGCGACATCGATATAACCGAAGACGAGTACCTCTTGATTATTCAGAAGAAAACGTCCTTTCTGATTTCTGCGGCCTGTACGGTGGGAGGTATTCTAGGCGGGGCCGGGGAAACGGATATCAAAGCACTGACCGACTTCGGCATGAAGATCGGGTCTGCCTTCCAGATTACCGATGACACGCTGGACTACCTGGCGAACGAGGAAGAGTTCGGGAAATCCGTCGGCCAGGACCTCCAGGAAGGGAAAATCACCCTTCCCCTGATCCATACGCTCGGGAAATGTTCTCCGGCGGAACGGAAACTCATCAAAAAGGCAATCGGCAGGAAGACATTAAGCAGCGAGACTATTGCGGGCGTTACGTTCCTGATCCGCAAATACGGCGGCGCCGGTTACGCACTAGATAAGGCAAGGCAGTACATCGAGGGGGGCAAGGAGTTTCTCCGGCACTTCGGGGACTCGGAAGACAAGACCGCGCTCCTGACTATATCGGATTATATCCTGGAACGAAGACTGTAAACAGTTCGGCTAAATCATCGAGGGCAGGTAGAGCTCTCCGCAGCCGCCGGCACGGTCGAGTTTCATGGCCCGCGGCAGATAGTCCATAATATCACGGGCGGTGATCCCGTCTTCTCCCTTATCCGTTGCAGCGAGGTCGCCGGATAACCCGTGGATGAACACCCCCTTCCGCGCCGCATCCTCCGGAGAGAGTCCAAGTCCGAACATGGCCGCGATGGCGCCCGTCAGGGCGTCGCCGGAACCGGCCGTAGCCATCCCCGCATTGCCGCTCAGATTTATGAACACCCTCCCGTCGGGGGCGCCGATCAGCGAATGCGGCCCCTTCAACACGATGATCGCCTTCAGCGCCGATGCGGCAGCCTGCAGGACTCCTACCCGGTCACGCTCGATCTCGGCGACACCCTTCCCCGTGATCCGCGACATCTCGCCGGGATGGGGGGTCAGGATCGTGGCCTCCTTCCTGCTCCGGACGATACGAGCGTGACTGGCCAATGCTGTAAGCCCGTCCCCGTCTATGAGGAGGGGTTTTCTGATAGCCTTTACCAGTTCCCTCACCAGTCGCTGGGTTTCCTCATCCAGCGACAACCCGGGCCCGATAACCACCATATCCACCTTTTCCGAGAGTGCCAGGAGGCGATCCCGGTTCTCCTCAGCGATGCTCCCCGCGGGAGTTTCTTTCTGGGGAAGAAAGACGATCTCGTTTCCTTTCTTTGCAATGAAGGGAATTACCGACGCGGGCGCCGCCAGGCGTGAATATCCCCCTCCGGCCTTGAGGAATGAGTGGGCGGAAAAATACGGGGCGCCGAGATAATTGGCCGCGCCGGCAATAAAAAGAACATCGCCCACGCTGCCCTTGTGGGCGCTCCTGCTCCTGGGGGGAAGAACGATTTCACCGTTTAAGCTCACAATCAGGTCTTCTCTGTCCGTAAGAGAAGGAGGGAACGAGATGGGCGCTACATAAAGCTTCCCGCACAGCCCGTAGCCGGGATACAGCATGTTTCCTCTCTTGGGCAGTCCGAAGGCGACCGTGAAATCAGCCTTTACCGCCGTTCCCATAATTTCTCCCGTATTGCCGTTAACCCCCGACGGTATGTCCAGGCTGACAACCTTCCGGCCGCGCTTGCCGTGCTCATTCACGAGATTAATTACGTCCCGGCAAATTCCCGTTACGTCCCGGTCAAGACCGGTGCCGAAAATAGCGTCCACAATCGCTGCGGCATGCGCAAAGTCCCGCCGCACCTCCGCGATGGACGTGACCGCACGGACTTTCACGGAAAGTCTCGCGAGGATATCCAGGTTTTTCTTTGCCGCTCCCCTGAACTTGCCCGGATCGCCGAGAACGAACACGCGAAGGTCACCGCCTGCCGCATGGACAGCGCGGGCCACCACAAAACCGTCGCCGCCGTTGTTGCCGACGCCGCACAGGACGACGATCTTCCCGTTGTGTATCCCCACTTCCTTTGCCAGAACGAAGGCCGACGCCTGACCGGCATCCTCCATGAGAATCTCTTCGGCAATGCCCAGTTTCTCAATGGCATAACGATCCAGGGACACCATTTCCTCTACCGTGCATACGTTCATGTTTCCACCCTTGCCGTTTGAACGATTTCCCTCAGCAGAACTTTTTCACGCTTGAACGGGCAGGCATCTTGTGACATAATCGCTGCACGCCCGGTGACCTTTATCCGGGAGTTTTTTTACCACCGGATTCAGGGTAGGGTCAACACTTTTTCCCACAGGGAGCAGGGAGATTCAAGGTGATCATCGACAGCCATGTACATGTGTTTTCCCAGAAAATCATTGCCAACGTCTCGAAAAAGTCCGGGATGGCGGCAAAACTCTGTCTTCAGACGGAGGGGGCCCAGTCGAGGTGCAGCACGGCGACTCTCGCAGAAGAAATCCGCGCCGCGGGTATAAGTTTCTGTCTGTTGCTTCCCACTGCCGATATGGCGAACGTCAAGAAGGTAAACACCGCCTTCCTGCGCATGGCCCAGGAGAACGATTTCCTGTACACTGCGGGCACCCTTCACCCGGCCCGTAAGGACAACGACAAGGAGCTCCTGCGGCTTGAAGCCGCCTCCGTCCGGGCGCTGAAGTTCTGTTCCTTTTCGCAGGGCTTCTCGCTGGAAGCGCCGGAGACACTCCGCCTTTTCGACCTGATACAGGATCATAACAGGAAGAGCGGAAAGGGCTTCTTTGTCGTCATGGATACCCTGTACACGGCCGCCGCGTATTTCGGAACGCTTCCGCAGAACACCACCACTCCCGCACTGATCGGGAAAATCGTGCGTTCCTACCCGGGTATTCGGTTTGTCGGCGCCCACATGGGCGGCCTCGACGCCCCCTTCGATGAAATCGTCGGGCATCTGCCCCCGGCTGAAAACCTGTACCTCGATACGTCCAATGCCGGTCATACGCTTCAGGAAAAGGAGTTTGTAAGCCTTGTGCAGTCACACGGCCCGGAACGCATCCTCTTCGGGAGCGACTGGCCTTGGTTTGGCCATGAGCAGGAAATAAAACACATTGACAAACTCCTCGATAAGGCAGGCTACGGCGGGGACGACAAAGCATTGGTCTTCGGCGGGAACATTGCCCGCCTGCTGGGGATTGAGACGACAACTGCAAGGGTCTAAGGAAGCATCCACCCGCGTTCGACGAGAACAGCTGGTCAGGCACTTTCAGAAATAAATCTATTCCTTTTTTCCAAGACAGTCCTAGTCGTCATGGTTTTTTGAAAGATGCTCGGCATCCAACTTGTCTCTTTCGCGGCCGGTTGATAGCTTGTTTCTTATAAGATCTTTCTTGGACAAGAAAGGAATCTTCAGGCCATCAAGTGCTATGATTTCTTTTGTTTGATGTGCATCTTGGAACTCAACCCCATCAATGCCGGTGATGATATCAATACGGCGAGGAGCGACGCCGATCTGAAATATGATGCCTTTTTCAGTGAACGTCTGCTCTGAAATATCGGCAAGGGGCACGCCAAACTCGGCAAGAGATGCATATATTTTTTTGGAGTTTACCGGCGTGGCATCAACCCATATGTCGAAGTCTCCCGTTGCGCGGGGATAGCCGTAAGCGCCAAGTGCATATGCACCGACAACGAGGAAGTGGACCTCATTGCCGAGTAAGACGCGCAACATGTCTCGGTAATCTTCGTTCAACATACTCAGACCCCGTAAGCGACCACAGCTCTGCCGTCAACTCCCACATGAATGAGATACGTTCCGCCGCAGGTGCGCGGACGAAGCTGTCATCCTCTTTGGAAAGATGTTTTAATGTTGATTGAGTGCGAATCACTTTCATGGTTGCATCATATCACATTTTCAGGATTCTTGTTATCCTTCTGTGGGAATTGAGGCCGAGGCCACCAGGGATTAAAGAGATGCCCCCTGCCCCTCGCCGGTACGCTGCAGTTCGCCGATTCTGGCGGTGAGTTTGCGGATCGTATCCAGGCTGGTATCGGGATTCATGACGGACAGCCGCAGATACCGCTTGCCGTTGAAGACCGTAGTGGAGAGATAGAAGCTTCCCTCGGCGATCAGTTTGTCCCGTATGTCCAGTTGCAGGCGGTCGCTTCCTTCGACACGGAAACAGAGGATATTGCACTCGGGCTCGACGGCGCAGTAAAACCCGGGCAACCGGCTGACGTAGTCGAAAGCCTCCCGCGTCAAGGCGATCTGCCGTTCGATGTACTGAGCGAGTCCCCGTTCCCCGAGCGCCGCCAGGACCAAGAACAGCTTGAGGCCCAGCCCCGCCTTGGTGCATTCCACGGTACGGTGGATAAAATCGAAACCCGGCTGTTCCTTTTCGTGGAACAGATAGCCGGCCTCTTGCTCAAATACCCCGTCGATGGTGCGGTGATCGCGCACGAGGAGCGCCGCGCACAATCCGGGCACCCGCAGCAGTTTATGGGCATCCCAGGTGAGCGAATCCGCCATCTCAACACCATGGAGAAGATGCCGGTGTTTTTCGGACAGGAGCGCGCCTGCGCCATGTGCGCCGTCCACATGGAACCAGAGCGCCTTTTCCCGGCAGAAGGCGCCGATCTCCTGCAGCGGATCGTAGATACCGACGGCGGTGCTGCAGGCATTGGCAACAAGGGCCATTGTCTGTTTGCCTTCATTCCGCAGCCGCTCGTACATCGCCGGAAGCCGGTCGGGAATGACCGCGCCCCTTTCGTCAACATCGAGATGATGCATCGCGTCTTGTCCGATGCCGAGGATGCCAGCGCACCGGCTGATCGAATAGTGGCAGCCTGAAGGCGCGAGCAGGACCAGATCACGAGGATTCCCTTTTTCCCACGCCTCCGGCGCGATTTTTTTGCGCGCCGCCAGCATCGCCGTCAGATTCGCGAGAGATCCGCCGTGGGTCAGGACACCCGCGCCGAACTGCCCCTGCTTGCCCTCCTGTTGCTCGCCGACGGGAGACGACACCCATCCGACCTTCTCCAGCATCCAGTTGATGATGAAATACTCGATGGCGGCCGCCGCCGGTCCCATTTCGTAAATGGCCATCGGGTTGTTGGTAAAACCGTCGATCAGGGCTCCCAATGCCCCGGCGTAATGGGGCACGGCAACCTGGTGGGCCAGATAGGAAGGATGGTGAAGCCGCGTCGTAGAGTCAAGGTAGGTATTGAGGAACGCCGATAAGCGCCCGTCCGTCAGTCCCCCGGTTTTTACCGACGCCGCGAGCCCCAGATCACGGATCAGGTCCCCCAGGGGGGCCTGGCGGATGACGGGTTTTCCCGCCGCTGCCGATTCCCGGAAGTACTCATTGAGGGCGGTTATAACTATTTCAGCATCAGGTATAAAGGGCATATCAATATCTGACTAATTCTCTCGTCTTCTTCGCCGGGTTGCCGTATTTGCTCTGCGCAAGAATCAGCCGCGCGTGGAATGAGCCGGTGGTATGTCTTGGGGCGATTTATACTATTCTTCATAGGGTCCGAGAAAACGTTCACCATTAAAGTGGATCAGATGTGTTGGAGAATCGGCAATCCAGACTTCCGTTTCCCAGGAAATGTCATTCAAGTATTTGAGCATAGCCTTCCGATCGAGGAATGCGGTCACAAAAACCAGACCGGCCGTCGATCCGGAAAACAATTCCTTCAATTCCTGTCTGCGCTTCGGGTTTACCGGCCCGTGACTGGTCACGGCTTCAATGAGCACCAGCCAGTTCTTTTCCACGTGATGCACCACGACATCGGGCATCTTCCCATGTCCCTCTACGTCAATTCCTAAGGCGGCGAGGCCGCTTGAATCGAAATATGCCCACTTTGCCTGCGTGTCCCCTACGTAAACAATATAGCCCCCGGGAGTAAACAAAGGGCAGAAGTCATCAATGATTTTCTTAACCAATACATTCTGGCCGCCGGGGGAAAGCCTGATTTCCTGTCCGTTCGCCAGTTGGACGGGCAGTCGTCGCATGTCCCGCTCACGCGCATAGAGTCTTTTCAAGGTCTTTAGTGACCGCTGGTATTTCTGCAAGTACCTCGGCCATCCCGGCTTACCGAAACTCCGCAGGAGTTTCAGCGCAGACGGCTCAATCTGATAGACCGCTTTGGGGCTATTGGTCGGTCTGGAGGGTTTATCGGGATTGGCGACAATCAAGGCCGCTTGCAGAAATTGGTGTACGGTTTGGCGACGCACCGTTTCGCGTGTATTGGGTGCGTATTTTTTGCCGTAGTGTTCGTAAAAGAAATCCATCATGGGAGTAATCCCCATAAGCGGATCGGATGCGTCCTCCCAGGCGGTGTCCGGCTTAAGGCCCAGCAACGACAAGAGGGTCAGCGCCGATCGCTCGTTTAGCTGCTGCCTCGGCAAACCTAAATCGTTCAAGATTGTAAGTGCCTCCCTGATTTTTTGTTCGGCTTTCCGGCCACTCGTTTTCTTATTCACCATTTTCGCACTCCCTTTCCACTATGGCGTCAATAGCCTCCTGACCAGGGATTGTATCCTTGACATAGCTGCCAAGCCGCAAAAGCTGTTCATGGGTAGGATAGGGCATTTTTCGGAGATCGGTGGCGTTAACCTGGGTGTGCCCACTAAATAATCGAAAATACTGGTCGGCAATCGTGGAATTGAGGTATAGAGCAAGCCCTTTTGCGAGATCAGCCGGCAGTCCTTTGCCTTGGTTGTGAAAGTAGTTCAGATGGTTTTCAAAGCCGACGAGAGGCGCATCGATCCTTGCGGGATCGTAGATCGCTGCCATGACTCGTCTGTGCTGTTCCTTGGAGGAGAATCTTTTTGTGAGAACATAGAAACCTTGTTCGACAAAGAGATCGGACGTCTCCGCCGATGACACGATAGCATTGGGTTTCTTGCCTGACTCGACAGGCCAGTTAATGAAGCCGTGTTGGAAATGACACGGATAGATTAACGGAACGGTTCCTTGCTGAGGTAATTGTCTCAGATGCTCCCGCGCTCTGAAATCGACGACGCGTCCGGTAGACACGCTTAAATTCAGCTTGTCGAGCGATGAGGTAAAGCACTTTATTCGTTCCGCCAGACGGGTATCGGTATCATCGACACCCAGATGAATAAACATATCCCGATCATCAATATGAACAACTCGGCGATAGGGGACGGATAGGGTTCGTGTTTTGTCGAATTCAATGCCATCGGACGCAGAGATTACGACGGACTCCGGTTTCTGCGACCCCCGGATCGCATGATAGATGATATTTTCTTGCAGCACGTCGTCATCGCCGAAGGCCTTCTTGCGCGATTCGAATACATGAATCTGCGTGAGGCTCATCATGCGTAAGAACGCAGCGCGAAACTTCTTGAAATAGGGGCCGTTGCAGAAACTCCGCGGTGTTATCGCCACTATCTGCCCACCCGGTTCCAACAGTCGCAGGGAAAGCCAAACGAAAACCGCGTAAAGGTTTGCCACCTCTATGTCAGAGGCATGGAGCGTTCTGCTCATGGCAGTCTGGCTGTTGATCTTTTTGTACGGTGGGTTAAGGATGGCATGGGTAAATCGACTGCCGGGAGCGGCAAAAAGAGAATCTCTTGTTTCTGCGATGGCAGCTGAGACAAAATCCTCATGCTTTACGGTTCCGTGAAATGCAATACCTTCCGCTGTGCAGAGCGATTGGCACCGCTTCATGGTCTCTTCCAGATAAGGCAGGATCGCGCTGTCTGTTTCGTAGGCGACAACCTCGATGGAAAGGGGACGACTCTTTCCCGATGTCATAGTTTCCACACACGCCGCAAAAAGCACACCCGCTCCGGCGCCGGGGTCTAAAATCCGCACTTCCTGCAAGCCAGGTTCAAACTGGGACGACATGAATCGAGCTATCGCGGCAGGCGTGAGAAACTGACCGATTTGCGAGCGGTCGTCTCTATTTGTCGCGCTGTTGAATGATTTGCGGACGTGGTCAAGTGTATGCAATGATTCTATTGTCATATCATTTCTGTCGTTCTACGCCTTCGCTCTCTGCGCTGTAATCTGCTGCCAGAATGCCTGTTCGATATCGAGCAGACGTTTGATGTAGGCGTCATCGCGCGCCACGCAAAGATGCACCGTGGGACGGTCCGGCAGGTAACACCAGAAATCGATCGCCTGAAGATTAGTGACGGCCAGGATGTGCTGCAACTGACCAAAGTAATAGCCGGGCACCTGCCTGGACGCCGCAGACTTGCTGTATACGCTTTCCCCGCATTTGATTTCGACGACCGCGCTGCCGTCAACCGCCAGTCCGTCCACGCTCGCCCGCAACCAGTCGAAGCGGGCGCTTTGCAGGCAGGCGGGAGCGACGGGAACGCCGACCTGGTGTTCGTAACATTTGCGCGCCTCCGGCTCCAGCTCCATGCCCCGCGTCATGGCGGCGTTGGGGCTGAAGTTCCTTGTCTCGCCGCACTTCTCCTGCAGCAACCGTGCGGGGCTCTTCCAGGGGTTCTCCCCCATGATTGCCGGGGCATCGGAGGCCCCTATTCCCTGACTGCGCCACTGAAGCCAGGCGTCGGTGCCCTGCTCGAGATCTACGATTGTATAAGCGGTATCGTTCAGAGGGCTCATTTCAATTTCTCCTTGGGAATCTGTTCGATCCACACCTCTCCCCCGAAGGTCCCGGCGAGTTCGCGGGCAAGGGTTTCCATGGCCCCTGCATCTTTTGTTTCCACCACCAGATCGATGTCATCGAGCAGCGTAAGCCTGCCGTGCTTTTTGATGATGTCGGTCACCTGCATGACGTCGGCGGTAAACCAGCCCTTCATGCGACTGAGCAGCTCCTCGCCCCGCAGGGGACGCTCGATGATCAGATCAACCTGCCGTTGCTTCGCTTCCCAGCCGAGGGCGGCCGGTCTTTTCATAACCGGACGGACAGGATCGTGCATTGCGGCACATTTAAACCATAGCAGAGCTCTTTCCACGATTTTCCCCTTTTTTGAAATTACTGGATTCCCGCTGGAGTTTACCCCCGCGAAGGCGGGGGCGGGAATGACAAAAAGTGCTTCTGGGCACTTTCTTAGGTCCATACCATGTTATCAGTAACTCGTGTCCGGCGGTATCATAAGACCGCCACTCAGCAGCGTCAAGCAAAATCAATTACCAGTGGACACGGCGGTGGTCTTGTAATAAATATACCGATGACAATTCCGCAAAATCGCATAGCAGGCTGTTCAAAAATGTCCAGATGCAAGGCCCCTGATATCCTGAGTCATGAGGCGTACTTTTCCGTACGTCGAATGACAAAGGATGAGGGAAACGCAGCAGGTGGGCATTTTTCAACAGCCTGATGGAAGGAGAAAAAACGATGAATATTTTTACCGCCATGGAACAGAGGAAAAGCGCCCGGGCATACCTGGACAAACCTGTTGCCCGCCAGGATATAGAGGAGATATTCAAATATGCGGGACTTGCCCCCTCCGCAATCAACCTGCAACCCTGGGAATTCGTGGTCACCTACGGCGAGGAAAAGGATCGTCTTGTGCGGCGCATTCTGAAGGCTCGTGCGGAACAGCAGGTATCCTGCGGTCCCGGAACGTCCAAACCGCTGCCGAGGAAGTTCGCCAAACGCAGCCTCGATGCCCTCGCCATCATGGAACCGGCAGTGGCACGCCTCAACCTGCCCTTCAACAGGTTCATCGAGGAGGGGAGTTGCTCCTTTTACGGAGCGCCCGTCGCCATCATCGTGACCATCGACAGGATATTCCCCTCGATACGGTACCTGGACGCGGGACTTGCCGTATCCTACCTGCTGCTTGCCGCCCACGCCAGGGGGCTTGCCACCTGCCCCATCGGGATTATCACGGCCTATGCCTCCGATATCGCCGACGCGCTGAACATTCCCGAAGGAAAGGAAATTCTCCTCGGCATCTCTCTGGGGTATGCGGATGAGAGTTCCCCTGCCAATTCATTCAAGACAAGCCGGGGGAATACTACAGAAATCATGACCTGGTATGAATAGGCCCCGTATGTGCGTAGATTTCATCATCCCGTGTTTTCCCGGTCTTTCCCTTTTGCCGGCGCAAGAACGACCGACGTTTCCACCTGGCGCACGGGAATATTCCAGTACTTCCTGAGCAGACGGTTCTTCTCGTCCGTCGAAACGAGCCGGTAGCCGTTCTTCTCGTAGAAGGCGATTGCCCAGGTCGCATCGG
>CAZTLA010000084.1:0-12625 GCA_964614365.1 uncultured Syntrophales bacterium
GGAGATGCCGCTTATTATCCTGTTTCGTGCCGGGAAATTCGGTCCGTTCGGAGGTGTGCCGAAGGAAAATTCCGTAATAATGGCGCCATGGGCGGCGATTTCTTCAAAGAGCTTTTCATTTTCCGGGGGATAAACAATGTCGGCCCCGCATCCGAGCACCGCAATCGTTCTTCCCTTCCCGGCCAGAGTTCCCCGATGGGCCGCAGAATCGATCCCCCGGGCCAGGCCGCTCACCGTGGTAAGTCCTTTCAGGGCAAGTTCACGGCAAAGTTTTTCTGTGGAAAAAGTTCCGTAACTGCTGGCCATTCTGGAACCAACGACGGCAATATTGATGTCGTCGGCATCGAGATTCCCCCGTACGTAAAGAAACGGCGGGAAATCATATATGGTCAAGAGGTCCTGCGGGTACAGGGAATCCCGGCAGGTTACGATGGAGACCTTTAATTTGCCGGCGAGTTTGAGTTCCTCTTCTATTTTTCCCCAGCCGGTAAAGGCTTTAATCCGAGCCGCCGTTTTCTGGCCGATACCCGGGATGGATCTCAATGCATGGGCAGGGGAACTGAATACGTCCCGCGGGGAACCGACGGCATCCAGCAGGGCCTTAAAGTTCACATTCCCCACGCCTTCGATCTGCTTGAGAGCCAGCCAGTATAAAAGGTCTTCTCGCATCATCGTCAGGGAGTGCCTGATTCACTACCAAAATTTTCGGCACGATATATCGGATAAACAGAGGGTGTCAAGTCTTTTCGCCGCTAAAAACCGTTGCGTTCTTTGCAACTTTGCGTTAGGAGATGCTCCTTGATGGCAAGAGGGATCACGATGGAAAGAAAGATTACTATCGCATTTATTATTCTCCTTCTGGCATTTCCGTTTGCGTCATTGCTCGCTTCGTCCGCACAGGGGGAAGTGCCGCAAGAGACCGAGGGAGGAAAAAGAGGCCGTACGGCTGATCTATCTCAGGCACCGGCCCAGGCACCGGCCCAGGCAATGGCCCAGACAATGGCCCAGACAATGGCCCAGGCAACGAACCGGCAGGCGGTGATCAGGCCGGTGCTTACCCTGGCGCCGCGGGAACTAAGCTTTGGCGCCATTGGTCCCGGCGAAAGTATCAATGGCATGTTTGCATTGAAGAATCTTGGCTCGGGGAGCCTCAACTGGTCTACCTCGGGGCCGGAAGGGTGGATAGTGCAGGAGAATAAGAACCTGTCGGGCGCCATGGAAGAAGCTCCCGATTACCTGCGTGTTACGCTGAAATCTCTGGGAGAGGTTGCCCCGGAGGGAAAGGTAAAAACGAAACACGTTCTCTATTCGTTACAGTTAATCCTTGAAGCCGGCGGCGATACGATCGTCTGCCGAAAAGATTTGGCGCCAGGCCCTTATCGAGAAGTAATCAAACTTGCGTCCACCGGAGGAGCAAGGTCCATCTTTCTTGCCTTCAAGATCGTGGAAGCGGAAGCCAGGCCATTGATCGGCGTGGAACCGCTGCGGGTGGACTTCGGGATTGTTGCTGCGGGCAGGCAGGTTGCGAAACAGGTGAGATTGACCAATAAAGGCAAGGATTCCATCACGTGGCAGGCGACCGTTCCGGGAGCGCGTAGGGCGGAGGTCGGCACGCCGGTCAGGCCGGGGCGATACGTATCCTTTCTGAACGAAGACGTCAAAGGCAGGGAGGGTTATGCGCCGCCGGCTCATCTGAAGGAGACCCTTGAAGTATCAGGCAGGTCGTCGGAGGACAATGGCTATCCCTCCTTCTCTGGGGTAAACAGCGCCATGAAATATCGGTTCTGGGGTACGGGCATAACCTTGTATTTCTGGAATATCCCGGAGGGAGGTAATCTGGCTGTTTATCTGGATGAGCAGTTCGTGCACGTTTACAATTGTTACGCCGAACAGAAAGAAGATGTGGAGTTTCCCGCTGCCGATATGCTGGCGGACGGCCCCCATACTCTGATCCTTGTCAGCGATGGCGGACGCGCTCTGATAGAGGGAGTCAAGATACACGGTCAGGAACCGGGGAGGGGCAATCCGGGCTGGATTAGGGTGAATCCCCGCACGGGTCTTATGACCAGGGAGACGGATTATGTGAACATTGCTTTAAATACGCAAAATCTTAATCCCGGCATTTACGGCGGCGACATTGTATTTAATTCCGAGCGGGGCAGCGCTGTGGTGGAAGTGTCCGTTGAAGTTGTGGCGGAACAGTCCCCGAAAACGGTAGACGTCTATCGCTTCGTAAAGGGGTCCGACTATCTTTACACGGCCAATCCCCAGGCGGAGGCAAACAACCTGCAAATCAGGGGATACCGAAAGCAGGGAATCGCCTTCCGGCTTTTCAGTCCGGATATGCCCGGTACCACCCCGTTTTATCGGTGGTACAATTCTCAGCGGGGAGACCACTTTTATTCTTATGATTACGCGGGCGCCGGGAAATCATTGCAGGGGTACGTTTTTGAGGGGATTCTCGGCAACATCGCCACATCGCGGCTGACCAACACACGGGAGCTTTACCGCTGGTTTAATCCTGTTACGGGCTGCCATTTTTACACCACTGCCCAGAACGGGGGTGATATGGCCGGGAAAGGGTACAAGTTCGACGGCATAGCCGGTTATGTCCGGTGAGGGGAAAAGGCAAGTATTTGGTCTTGACAAAATATTTCCGAGAGGTTATTAACTCCGCTTGCGCACAAAAGCAGTTGATTGCGCCTGTAGCTCAGCTGGATAGAGCAACGGACTTCTAATCCGTAGGTCCCGGGTTCGAATCCCTGCAGGCGTACCAAATAATTGCATGGTGGGTGTAGCT
The DNA here is from genome assembly GCA_964614365.1 of uncultured Syntrophales bacterium. GTDB lineage: Bacteria > Desulfobacterota > Syntrophia > Syntrophales > JACQWR01 > JACQWR01. The sequence continues at coordinate 2,801 of CAZTLA010000084.1, forward strand.
CAGTTGGTTAGAGTGCCGGGTTGTGGCCCCGGAGGCCGAGGGTTCAAATCCCTTCACTCACCCCAGGATATTATAAAAAAGTGCGCGCCCGTAGCTCAGCTGGATAGAGTCGCAGACTTCGAATCTGTTGGTCGTAGGTTCGAATCCTACCGGGCGTACCATATAAAAGACATAGCAGGAACGTGTGGGCCCTTAGCTCAGCTGGTAGAGCAACTGACTCTTAATCAGTAGGTTGCCGGTTCGATCCCGGCAGGGCTCACCACGTAAATCAAAGGGGGGTTAGCTTAACGGTTAGCCCCTTTTCTCTTTGCAGAGGGGTTATTCGTTCTTTTCCCGCTTGTTCCCTCTTAACTTATTGCATCTTCCGCCTGTTGCAGGACATCGAATAACGAACAGCCTTTCTCTGCGGTGGCGACGCCGAAGGACAGGTTCAAGGGATGCCCATGATGGTGTTTACGCTGCGCTTCAAGGGTTTCCTGAAGCCGCACGAGGGCATGCTCGCCGATCGATTTGTCCGACAGGGGAAGGAGGGCTGCAAATCGGTCGCCGCCGATTCTGGCGATAACATCCTCCATGCGAAAAATCTTCAAGAGCTTTGCCGTCCGTCGCAGCAGTTCGTTTCCCGCAGCGACACCGTCACGATCGTTCACGGATTGCAGGTCATTCACTTTTAAGGTGACGACACTGATCGGAAATTGTCTGCCGTTTCCCAGCCGATACATCTCCTCTTCAAAATAGGTCCGGTTATAAAGACCGGTCAGCACATCGTGAAAACTCAAGTACCGAAGCTTTTCTTCTGTTTCCCGGAAATCGCTGATGTCGATCGCGAGACAGATAACGCCGACGATATTCCCCTCGTCGTTGCAATAGGGCACCCGGTCATTCTGAATCCATCGTCTGCCGCGGACAGAGGGTAAAACATCAATAATCCCCCGCTTCGAATCTCCTGAACGCAGGACCTGGTCATTGATTTCAAAAAAATGAGAAAGCTGCTCCTCCGGCAGATTCGGAAACAGGTCCTTCAATGTTTTCCCGATGATCTGTTCCATCGGAAATCCGAGGGATTTGCAGAATGTCTTATTCGCTCGGATAAAGCGGTGCTCCCTGTCCGTATAGAAAATGCTCGTCGGTATGGAATTTAAAACAAGCTGCAGGTCGCTGCGATGCCGCTGCAATTCCCCGTTAATTCGTTTGCGAACACTGATGTCGCGAAGCATTCCGTGAATGGCAATCCCCCATTTGTACGGGATGAACAGAACGACAGTCTCACACTCTATTCGTGAACCATCCTTTGTCATGCCGGTAAATTCATACTGCTGCGTAACGAATTGACCGCGTCGACCCTTCCGGTGTTTCTCAGCGATAAAACCTTGACTTTCCGGCGCAATCAAGGTCAGGGGATCAAATCCGGGATGGCAAACCTCTTCCTGAGTAACACCGAAGAGATCGGCAAATTTATGATTAACGAATTCGTATTTTCTATCGAAAATAACATAAATTGCCTCATTGAGCGGCTCTGCCTGCGGGAAGTATTGGCCCATTTTTTCACCAAAGTCCCGCTGTGCCTCCTTGGAATCCTGTTCATATTTTTCCAGTTCGGAAACCCGCTCCTGTAAGACGGCCATCTCATCGATAAGTTGCTTCTTTGTTTTACTCGTTGCTTTCATGTCATTCGGCTCCGTGTCTCAATTAGATTGACCACTTCCTGAAAACGCGCCTCAAGCTATTGGTATTATGGTTGTTTGTCAAGGCATTTTTTATCATCCTGCGTTCTCTGAAGTAAACGAGATCATGTTTTGAACTGGACGCGAGCAAGAACCCTGGGGATATGGATCCCCAAGCGTATAAGGCTGCAATTGCGGGATATCATGAGGAAGTCAAGCAAAATCCCGGCAGGTTCAAAGCTATCCTTGAATACAAGGGTTATTAGATACAGGAACCTGAAAAAATAATTTTCTTCGTTTTGCGCATTCCCCGCTTCTTACCGATTTCCCTTTGGGGGAGTTCTTCCAGCAGACGCCCGAATCCCTTGACCGGCTGCCGGATACGGAGCCTTCTCTGGAGGTCCCAGACGCGGGCAGGCACGGGATGCACCACCGGCACTTGCAGGTCCTGCTCCAGGAGGCTGATAACTTCGAGTACACGCCATCCCGAACCGAGCATGTATATGCATTCTGCTTCCGGGTGTTTGAGGTATTCCTGCTTCGTGAACGCATAAACCTCCTGGGGAGAGAGCCTGCCGATATCGCTGAAGGGGACATCAAGTCCGTTCATCCCCAGGACGTCAAAACCGGCCTCGCGAAAATAGTTGGCGTACTTCAGGTTAATATCGCCGCTGAAATAGGTGACTCCCAGCATCTTGCGGATTCCCAGCGCCCGCATGGCATCCACCTGGCTGGTTCCGGAAGTGAAGACGGGAATCCCGTGCTTTTTTTCCATACGTCGGATGATGCCGGCTTCGCCCTTATATCCCCGCAACATGAAGGGAGGCGCGCCTTCGGGATGGATGATATCTACCCCTAATTTCGCAATCTCATCGACCTTCGCCTCGATGAGATCCATGGCGGCAAGAAATTCTTGTTCCGTTCCCGACTTGACACCCAGGAACAGAGGGATCACGCCGACGCCTTCGGGAAGAAGGCGTATGAATTCCTCGAGAGAACCAGGACGGTACGTGGGCTTTATGACGCCCACCACTCCTCTCCAACTGTGATGAAACATGATATAACCTCCCCGTCACTATCGGCAATCTGCTTTCCGGTTCACCATCTGCGTCTCGCGCAAAGCCCGGCGCAGGTCCGGTAATAATCCGGCCCTATATCCTGTTAATCCAAGATACTTCCCCACCGCTTCTTTACGGACTTCATCAGTTCGTCGGGCGCCGCGACAACTGCCGGGAACTTGTCCATCCATTCGTAGGGCCGGCATGCATCGATAATGGCGCGCGAGTTGAATCCCTTTTCTCCCTGTGGGATAATCGGATCCAGAGGCCCGCTCCAGAAACGCGGGATGAGGTCAATGGACTTGGCGGGATCGGAGCGCGTGCAGACGGCCCACATGACTTCGCTTAAATCGGTGATGTCGATATCGTCATCCACCACGATCGTGTATCGACCCAGGTAGGCGCCAGCCTGGCAGGAGGTTGCCACATGTCCTGCCTGACGGGCATGGCCGGGATATCTCTGCTTGATGGCCACCACGTTCAGCAGGCGGCACCCCCCCACCTCATGACACCAGACGCCCTTCACATCCGGGACGCCGGCCTTCGTTATCTCCTCCTCCATCAGCACCGAACGCAAATGGGAGCGAAAAAAAGTGTTTTCCACCGGCGGCTTGCCCGGAGGACATCCCAGGATGATCGGGTCATTCCGGTGATAGAGCCGCTCCACCGTCAGGACCGGCTCCTTCCGGCTGGAGCTGGCGTAGTATCCCGTCCATTCCCCGAAGGGCCCTTCATCGGCCACGTCGCCGGGATGAACCCAGCCCTCGACGGCGATTTCCGCCGTTGCCGGTATGGGCAGGCCCGTCACCTCTCCCTTGATGACGGGAACGGGCTCATGTCGAATGCCGCCCACGTAGTTCAGCTCCGACAGGCCATAGGGTATCTCGATGGAGCTGATTACAAACAGAAGGGGATCCTGACCAAACGTCATCACGACGGGACAGGGCTTTCCGGCCTTCAGGTACTTTTCCCGCTGGATATGCCCGTGTTTCCCCGGCGATACGAAAAAGCAGACACGGCGGCCGTCAATCAACATGATGCGGTAGGTTCCCATATTGACCCATCCCTCGTCGGGATCGCGGGTTATCACGCAGCAGGCGGTTCCGATGTAACGTCCCCCGTCAAGGGCATGCCAGAGCGGTGACGGAAACTTTGTCAGATCGATATCGTTTCCCGAGAACACATTCTCCAGAACCGGCCCTTTCTTCACTTCCCGGGGATGTAGGGGTTTTATCTCGCTGTTCATTTTCTTCCACGCCCAGGCAAGATCCCTCCCCTCGAGATCCGTCGGCAGGCCGAGCGTCAGGGCCAGTCGCTTCGAGGAACTGGCGCTGTTGATCAGTATGCGGTATCCCTTGGGGTAGCCGATGATTTCATCGAAGAGAACGCTGGGATTGTTCCGCTTATGGTTTACCATGTCGGTTACCGCCCCGATCTCCTGATCCCCGTGCGCCCCCTTTATTTCTCTTATCTCACCGAGCTTGTCGGCCTCCACCATCCATTCTCGTAAGTCATTAAACATAAAACCCTCCCCTCTTACTTACTAATATCCTTTCTTCCTCCACCAGTTGGCCACGTCGATGGCTCGCGCGAACCACAGCCCCTTGAAGTTCATGACATAGGTCAGAAAATCGTCGAGCGCCTTGGAGCGGGAAGGCCGGCCGGTCAGGTAGGGATGCAGGCAGATGATGAGCATCTTGGGGGTCTTCTCGGATTCCTTGTACAGGACGTCGAATTCGTCCTGCCAGATGCCGAGGACGTTTCTCGGCACGCCATAGGGATAATTGATGGGGCTGTACAGACAGGCGTCGTCGGTGGTGAAGGTATAGGGAATCTCCACCATTTCTTTCCCGCCCACCTTGAGAACGTAGGGAAGATCCTCGTTCAGAAAGTCGCTGTTGTAGATGAAATCCTGCTCCGCCAAAAGCTCCAGGGTGTTTTCGCTGATGAGCACTTTGGGCGAGCGCCAGCCCCAGGGCCGCTCCCCGCTGATCTTCTCCAACGCTCCTATGGTCTTCTTGATGATTTCCTTCTCTTCGGCGCGTGAGAAAAGGTGCAGTTCCTCATGTTCATAGGCATGTCCGGCAATGTCGTGCCCCCGTTTTTTTATCGCCTTCACCGATTCGGGGTACCTCTCCGCCGTGACGCCGCTGACAAAAAATGAGGATTTTAACCCGTGTTTGTCCAGCAGATCAAGGACCCGCCAGATCCCGTGCCGTCCACCGTACTGCCGTTCGGTCTCAATCGCGTAATTGGTCTTGCCGCTGGGCAGCTTGGGCGATCCCACCTCGGCCTGATAGTCAAAGGTGATGAGCACCGCCATCCTGGCGCCGTCCGGCCATTCCATCTTTCCTCCCGTCAATCGTTCCTCGAACATCGCTTCCTACCTCCTTCTTATGCAATGGTTAGATTCTGTATGATGGTGAAGTTTGGGGCACGAACGGCGCATTCCCTATCCCACCGTTTCCCGGTACACAACTCGGATGGTATTCGGCCAGAATTTCATCTTACCCCAACCCTCATATTCGGGGAGCGTAAACTCCTCCAGTATCTCTTCAAGGGTTTTACCGCGCGCCGCCATTTCGGCCACCGCGCTCTTTACCCGGAGGAAATATTCCCGCAATGCCCGGATTCCCTCGCGTCCCTGCGTTACCGGACCGTGTCCCGGCACAATCCGGCCGGGGGCTATGGCATCAAGCTCCTCCAGGATGCGCAGCCAGCCGTCGCAACTGCCGTCCCGGAGCTGCGGGCGGTATCCGTTTACAATCAGGTCTCCGGAAAACAGGATCCCTTCCTGCGGCAGATGAACAACGATATCCCCCGGGGTATGGCCATGGCCGAAGTGGATGAGTTCGATCATACGGGACCCGAGATGGAGGGTCAGCCGCCGGTCAAAGGTAATCCCGGGCAGAACGGTCTCCGCTCCATTCGCCAGCGCCCGGACCTTCTCATCGGCGGCTTTCATTTCCTCAAATTTTTTTCGCCCCGTTTGCGCCATGCCCTGACGGCATGCCGCCGAGGAAATGATCGTCGCGCCCGCGCGGGCAAAGACATAATTGGCCGAGGCATGATCGAAGGCATTGTGGGTGTTGATGAGAAATCGCATCTCCTGTGCGGTGACCGACCGGATCGCTTCCTGGAGCCGGTCCGCGCTCCGGATATCGTTATCGATGATCACCAGCCCCTGTTCGGTCTCGATCACTCCGTAATTGGAGTTGCCATCTTGCCCCAGGAAGGCGTAAACCCCGTCGGCCAGTTTCTGCAATCCTTCTCCCGCATGTTCCCGATTCTGCGCCATCTCCCTCTCCCGATAAGACGTTCTGGGCGCCTGACAAAGCATCCGGCCTTTTTAGTAAGTGAGAAATTATTTTCTGCGTTTTTCTGGCAGGAAATAATTTCGTTAACGCACTTATCCCGTTTATCGGGGTTCCTGAGCCGTCAGGGCATGTAGAGACCGCCGTTCACATGCACCGTCTGCCCCGTCAGATAGGACGACCGGTCATCCAGAAGGCAGACCGCCAGGTGCGCCGCGTCCTCCCAGGCGCCTGCCCGTTTGAACAGAATGTCGCCTGCACTCACATCTGCCCCCAGAGGCGTTGCCTCTCCCTCCATCATGCCCGCAGAAATAACGTTCACCCGCACCCCGTACCCGGCCACTTCCCGCGCCAGTGACTTGCTGAAGGCAATCAAACCCGCCTTGGCCGCGGCATAGGCCGCTCCGTTTAAGGCCCCCATTTTTGCCGCATCCGAGGAAACATTGATGATGGCGCCCGCCCTGCGGCCGATCATGGCTGCCGCCACATGCTTGCACGTCATGAAAACGGCGGTAAGGTTCAGGGCCACACAATCATCCCACTCCTTCGCCGTGATGCCGGGTAAATCGCCGCGCAGGGGAAAATCCGGACAGTTAATGAGACAGTCGATCTTCCCCCGGCGGGCGAGAACCAACTGCACGGCATTTCGGATTTCCTCTTCTTGTGTGATATCGAGGCCGGAAACCGTGACGCTATCCCCCAGGTCCGCGCTGAGATCAGCCTTTACATCGGGCAGACGGCCGCCGTGCACCAGCAACTCCACCGACATCTTCTGCGCCGTCAGCGCTCTGGCAAATGCCGCATCCCGGTTGCCCCCCATGCCGACGATCATCGCTGTTTTCCCCTCTTGCATATCCTTCTCTCCGCGGCCCTCCGGGTCTTTCAGCCGAACATTACCTGACCGCCGTTTACCCCTACCACCTGGCCGGTTATGAAGGTGTTTCTTTCCGAAAGCAGGTACGCCACCACCTCGGCAATTTCCTGGGGTTTCGCCAGCCTGCCCATGGGTATCTTCGCCGCTTTGGTTTGAACGTCTTTTTCTGAAGAATGTATCCGCGGCATGGTCGTGTCACTCACCCCCGGCGCCACCGTGTTCACCAGAATGCCCATTCCCGCGACCTCCAGGGAGAGGGATTTCGTGAGCGCCACAATGCCGGCCTTGCTGGCGCTGTAGTGGGAAAATTCGGCGCCCCCGCGAAAGGCATGCCCGGAGGCGATATTGATGATCCGGCCCGATCTGCGGGCCATCATCTCCGGCAGGACATGCTTGCAGCAGAGGAAGGCCCCCTTCAGATTCACCGCCAGCACCCGGTCCCACTCCTCTTTGGACATAGGGATGATCGCAGATTTGGGATAAATACCGGCATTGTTCACCAGAGCATTGATGCGGCCGTACGCATCGACGACGGAACGCACCATGGCCCGCACTGAATCCTCGTTGGATACGTCGGTCTGGCATGCCCGGGCGACATTCCCTTCCTTTCGGATGCGTTCCGCTACCTGGCCTGCCATCAGGGCATCATATTCCGCGATCACCACCCGGTATCCGTCACCGGCCAGTCTCATCGCCGTGGCTGCTCCCAATCCCTGCCCGGCGCCGGTTACAATTGCTACGTTGCCCTTTTCGTTCATTCCCTGCTCTCTCCTGCCGACTTATGAGACCAAGGCCACACAATAATCAGCAAAAATCTGAATATAAACGGTGTCCCCCGGTTGGATGCGCAGCCGCGGATGGATCTTTGCCTTGAGGCTGTATTCCCCGACGCGGAGCTGACAGTCGATATTTTCTCCCAGGAACATGGCGGTTTCCACGCGGGCTTCACGGTAGGACCCTTCCGGCGGCGGAGCGCTTTCCGCCCGTATGGCCTCGGGACGGATGGAAAGCAATACCTTTTCGCCGCGACTGCACGGCTGGGATACCAGGGAAAGGATATTGCCGATGGACGTCTCCACCGTTGCAAGCCCCTTTTCATCGATGTCCAGCACTCTACCATCGAGCCAATTTGTGTTTCCGATAAAACCGGCAATGAAGCGGTTGGCCGGCTGCTGGTATATTTCCAGGGGGCTGCCGATTTGCTGGATCGCCCCGTCCTGCATCACGGCAATCCTGTCGGAAAGGGCAAGGGCCTCCATCTGGTCATGGGTCACGTAGATGGTCGTGATGCCAAGGCGCTGTTGGAGCTGGCGCAACTCCACCCGCATGTGTTCCCGCAGGGCGGCATCCAGATTGCTGAGGGGCTCATCCAGGAGCAGAAGTCGCGGCTGGCGGACCAGGGCGCGGGCCAGCGCCAGGCGCTGTTGCTGGCCGCCGCTCAGTTTCGTGGCAGGACGTTTTTCCAGTCCCTCCAATTTCACCGTCCGGAGGGCGTGCAGAACCTTTTCCTCGATCTCCTTTTTTGAATAGCCGGGTTTGATCACCCGCAGGGGAAAGGCAACATTTGAGAAAACGTCCATGTGGGGCCAGATGGCGTAGGATTGGAACACCATGCCGATGTTTCGCTTGTCCGGCGTCACGAAAAAGTTCCCGTCCGACACCAGTTCTCCCCCGATGGATATTTTGCCCTCGCTGGGACGCTCCAGTCCGGCAATACAGCGCAGCGTCGTCGTCTTTCCGCAGCCGCTGGGTCCCAGCAGGGTGAAAAACGTGCCTTCCGGCGCCTCGAAGCTGATATGATTTACCGCCCTGACCTGCGTTTGGTCAGACTTGAACTCCTTGTACAGTCTTTCTACCGTTAACATGTTTCCCCCCAAAATTGATCCATAAGGGATAAGGCCGACATTCACTCCGGATTTTTCAATTCTTCTCTGTCTGGAAGCGTCTCATAAGTACGGCGAGAACGCTTAAAAAGGCGATCAGGATCAAACCCAGCGCCGCAGCCTGGTTGAACGCTGCGGACTCCCACATCTCGAAGAGCTGCACGGCGATGACCCGCGACTCAGGACCGTACAGAAGCACCACCGACGGCAATTCCCTGACCACGAGCGTAACGATGTAAATGAACGTTCCCACCATACCGTTCAGAACCAGCGGCAGGGTCACTGCGAGAAACGTGCGAACCACCGAGGCGCCGCTGACCGCCGCCGCTTCCTCCAGTTCCGCGTGAATCTGCATCAGCGTGCTGTTGGCCGCCCGTATGCCGTACGGCAGAAAGCGGGTGATGAACGCGATGAGGAGGATCCAGAGCGTGCCGTATATCCCCACGGGCAAGCGTAGATAAATGGTGGCCAGGGCGACACCCACGACCGTGCCGGGAAAGGTCAGGGGCAGTGTCCCCAGGAAATCCAGGATCCGTCCGCCCCGGATCTTCAGTTTTACCACAATTAACGACGTCGCCACTCCCAGGATGATGATTAGGGTTGCCGCCAGAAGCGACAGGAATATCGTATTGAACATGGCGCTGACAACGCCGGGATAGTTGAACACCTCAATGTAGTTGCGAAAAGTAACCAGCCGGAGGTTTGACCAGGTGAGCTTCATGGAGAAGGGAGTGACGGATACCCATGCGAGCATGATCAGCGGCAGAACAACGGCCACGAGAACGTAAAAGACATAGATCCCCGTGGTCAGGTATTGCCACTTTCCCACGTCAATGAGTCTCGCCCGATACCCTTTGCCGGTGATGGTGGCAAAGCTGCTGCTCTCTTTCGTAACCCAGTAGTAGAGGCCCAGGCCAATGCCCGTGATAATCATGAGCACCACCGAGTAGGTCGAGGCCAGTCCCAAATTGCTGGGGTATTTCTTGGCCACGGCCTCGTATATCTGGGAGGTGAATACGTCGATGCCTGCCG
>CAZTLA010000085.1:0-12616 GCA_964614365.1 uncultured Syntrophales bacterium
GTCCCCGGCGATTCAGTTCCTTTTCCCGCCACTCCACCGCCGTCATTTCATTGAATACTTTTGTCGCCTCCGCTTCCAAACCCCGATCGTGTATTTGTCCGCTCAGAACGCGGTGGAGGTCCTGGAGATGTTCCGCGTCCGCCACGGCATACCGCACCTGTTCTTCCGTCAGGGGACGGATGTCCCACCGGGAACGCTGCATCTTCTTTTTTTTGTCGAAGCTAATGCCCAGATACTGTTCGATCAGCGTGGACAGGGCAAGGTGCCGACAACCCAGAAGAGATGCGGCACGATGGGTATCGAAAATGTTCCGAAACTCGAACCCGTAGTCTCTCTTCATGATGCGGATGTCGTTGTCGCCCGCATGCATGATTTTGAGAATGTCGGGGTTGGAAAAACACTCACCCAGGACGGATGCTTCCGGCCCTTCCAGCGGGTCGAAGAGGTAGGTTTTTTCCCCGACCTTTACCTGGATCAGGCAGAGCTTCTCGGAGAAGTAGCGGAAGGAATCGTATTCCGTGTCGATGCCCACGAGAGAAACCTTGCCGATATGCTCTCCCGCTTCATGCATCTTCTGCGGATCATCAACCCAAATCCAACGGTTGTTCGTCAACGCCTCTTCCTCCGCCCATTGCTCAAAATAAATACGACAAGCGGAGGAAAATTCATTTCCCCCGCCTGTTATCCCTTTATAGCATACCGTACCGCCGGCAGTCCATATATTTCCCCTTGGGGATGGGAGACACTGCGAAGCTTTTCCCGCTTGACACATCCCCGCGCGTTTACTATTAGGACGAATCCGTATTTTCACATTTTTGGCGCCGGAGAGCGCATCCGCTGGCCCACCGAAATGCCATTTGTTTGTTCAACACCCCGTGAGGCACGTTGATGGTTTCCCGCAACGCCAGGCACGCGTTTTTTCAGATCTACCTGCCTTCCCTGCTGATGGCTCTGGGTGTGGGAATGATTGTTCCGTCCGTACCCTTGCTGGGAAAAACCTTCAGCGTTTCCATGGGATTCGCTGCACAGGTCGTCACCGTCCAAGCCATTGGTCGCGCCCTTTCATTGATCCCTACCGGCATTTTAATTGACCGGCTTGGCCTTCGGTATGGCATGATTATCGGCGCTGCTATCGGCCTGGTAAGCGCCGTCATGACGGCGTTTGCGCCAAAGTTCTGGATGATTCTTCTCGCGCAGTTCCTCTGGGGATTCGGCCTGACGATGTGGAGACTGGGCAGAGAGCTGGCCGCAATCGATGTGGCAAGGATCGATCAACGGGGACGACTGATCAGCGCGCTGTTCGGCATTCAGGCGGCCGGCGAGGCGCTCGGCCCTTTCATGGGCGGGGTTATTCTGGATACGCTGGGATTTCGGAGCCTTTTTCTGATTTTCGCCATGATCACTGCCATTGTTCTGGCCATCTCGGCAACAATTCGTGAAACCACCAAACTGACGTACCAGCCAGGCGACGCGGCTCTTGCTTTTCCCCAAATCTCCAAAATCAATCAGCTTTTCCGCGCCACCTATCTGGTCCTGCTGGTTGCCACCTTCAGCGCCCAGCTCCGTGCGGAGGTACTCAGAAGCATGCTCCCCCTCTATGCGGTGGATGAACTGGGATATTCCGCAACAAATGTGGGATTCCTGTTTTTTGTAGTAGGTATCGTCACCTTTGCCTTGATTATCCCGGCGGGATTCATGTCAGACAAACTGGGAAGAAAATGGGCCGCCGCTCCCCCCGCCCTGCTCGCGACTATCGCCTTTGTTGCCTACCCTCTGATCAAGGGAATGCCGGGGCTGCTGATACTGTCGGTACTGCAGGGGATAGCAAACGGGATGGCGCTCGGCTCCATGACGACGTACACCTACGATATCGCCCCTCATCACTCCAGGGCCCAGTTCCAGTCCCTGCGCCGCATGTGCGGCGAATTGGGCGCCTTTACGGGTCCACTGCTGGGAGGGATCATCGCCAATGCTTTTGGCGCAGGAATAACGTTTCTCTTTTTCGCTCCCGTGCATCTGCTGTCGGCATTCCTGCTGACCGTGGTGGCAAAGGAATCCCTGCCCCGGCGACAGCGTCAAGAGGGATAAAAGGCCATCTATTCCTTGACACTTAATTACTTTTTATCTTATTTTAGAGACGTGCATTATGGCAAACGATGACCTCTCAAAACTGAAGATAGATAAATCCAAATCATCATTCCCGGTAAGAAAGCAGAAGAAATGGTTGCCTTGGGCCGGGTCGGTGATCCTGATTGCCCTATTGGTCTTCTTGTATTCTACAGGGATATTCACGCCTGCCGTCACTGTTGAGGTTTCCACGGCATCCCTTGTCTATCCGTCCCAGACCTTCACCGTGTTGAATGCAAGCGGCTACGTTGTCGCGCAGAGAAAGGCGTCCGTTGCCTCGAAGATAACGGGCCGACTCCTCTCGATAGCGGTTGAAGAAGGAAGCACGGTTAAGAAGGGAGAGATCATCGCGCGTCTCGAAAGCCAGGATACCGCGGCATTGAAAGACCAAGCAGCAGCAACCCTGGATATGGCGCGTTCCGGTCTCGAACAGGCCAAGGCTGATCTGCACGAGGCCACCGTTTCTTTTAACCGGGCCGGGAAATTATCCGAACGTAATCTGATTGCAAAGGCGGATTTCGATGCAGCGGAAACAACCTACAAAAAGGCGGTTGCTGCCGTTAAAAGCGCGGAAGACGCTATTCGGGCAGGCCAGGCGGCACTGCGGGGAGCGGAAGTTTCCCTGGAATATTCATTGATACGCGCACCATTCGATGCCGTGGTGCTGACAAAGAATGCCGACGTGGGAGACATCATCACGCCACTGGGTGCAGCCGCAAATGCCAAGGCTGCCGTCGTCACGATTGCGGACATGAATTCCCTGCAGGTGGAGGTTGATGTCTCTGAATCCAGCCTTCATGCCGTGAAGAAGGGGCAACCGTGCGAGATACAGCTTGATGCCCTGCCCGATTCCCGCTTCCGCGGGATGGTGCACATGATCGTGCCTACGGCAGATCGAACGAAGGCGACGATCCTGATCAAGGTGCGGTTTATCGACAACGACAAACGCATATTGCCCGAGATGAGCGCGAAGGTCGCTTTTTTACAGAGACCGGTGTCACCCGGAGAGCAACGACCCCGTCTTGCCGTCGACCGCAGATCCGTCGTCATGCGCAATAACGAGAAGGCGGTGTTCCTGGTACAAGGCGACAAGGCGGCGCTGATACCCGTCAAAGCGGGTGAGCAACTCGGCGATACGGTGGAAATTCTTGGCGGCTTGCATGCGGGCGACAGGATAATAACCAAGCCATCGGAAGGACTGAAAAACGGCGCCACAATAAAAATTGCCGAAAAATAGATGGAAGCCAAAACATCGATCGTGGAGATAAAAAATCTCTACAAATCCTACCGCCGCGGAAGCCAGACACTGTCGGTGCTCCAGAACATCAATCTCGACATTGCCGAGGGAGAATTTATGGCACTGATGGGACCGTCGGGTTCGGGCAAAAGTACCCTGCTGAATCTTATCGCCGGCATCGACCAGGTTGACTCAGGCAGCATCAGCGTTGGAGGCCTTGATATCACAAACCTCTCCGAGACGGAACTGGCGCAATGGAGGCGATCCCACGTGGGGTTTATCTTTCAGTTCTACAACCTTATCCCCGTGCTCACCGCCTTTGAAAATGTAGAGCTTCCCCTGCTGCTTACGGGCCTTTCGAGGAAAGAACGGAAAGAGCACGTACGGACGGCTCTGCGGATCGTCAACCTTACGGACCGTATGGATCATTATCCGTCTCAACTTTCCGGCGGTCAGGAGCAGCGTGTCGCCATAGCGCGCGCCGTCGTCACCGACCCTGCCATACTGGTGGCGGATGAACCCACGGGCGACCTGGACCGCGTATCCGCAAAAGAGATATTGGACCTCATGGAACGGCTTGTGCGTGAACTCGGAAAGACCATCATCATGGTTACCCATGACCCGCGTGCGGCTGACAAGGCCCATATCATCAGGAACCTGGATAAGGGTGTGTTGAATGCAAATGTTTCGGTTGCTCATTAGGAATTCTTTCCGGCACAAGCTCCGCACTTCCCTTACGGTTTTCGGCATCACTATTGCCATTCTTGCCTTTGGCCTTTTGAGAACGGTGGTAAACGCCTGGTATGCCGGCGTGGAGGCATCGTCAGCAACGCGGCTGATTACGCGGAACTCCATATCCCTCATTTTTTTCATGCCTCTTTCCTACCTGGAAAAAATACGCCAGATACCCGGCGTAAAGAATGTATCCTATGCCTGCTGGTTCGGCGGTATTTACATCTCCGAGAAAAATTTCATCCCGAATTTTGCGCTGGATGCAAAATCTTTTTTTACATTGTACCCTGAATTTATCCTCGCGGACAAACAGACGAGGGACTTCCTGCGCGACAGAAAGGGATGTGTCGTGGGCAGAAAGGTGGCGGAAAAATATGGATGGAAGATCGGGGATACGATACCCCTCAAAGGCACCATCTTTCCCGGCAATTGGGACTTTACTGTGCGGGGCATTTACCGTGGCGCGCAGAAAGGCACCGATGAAACGCAAATCTTCTTCCACTGGGCCTATCTGAATGAGTCGTTGAAAAAGACCGCTCCCGGCCGCGCCGACCAAGTCGGTTGGTACATTGTAGGGGTAACCAATCCAGATCTCGCCGCCGATGTGGCGGCGGCAATAGATAAAACCTTCAAGAACTCCCTGGCGGAAACAATTACCGAGACGGAAAAAGCCTTCCAGCTTGGCTTTGTCTCAATGACGGAGGCAATCATCAGTGCCATCCAGATCGTTTCCTTCGTGGTGATCATCATCATCATGGCCGTCATGGCAAATACCATGGCCATGAACGCGCGGGAACGCATTGGGGAATATGCCGTTATGAAAACCCTGGGGTTCGGCGGCTGGCATATTGCCGGGCTTATCTTCGGTGAGTCGCTCACCATTGCATTCTTGGGCTGCGCGCTCGGGATTGCCCTGACCTATCCTGCAGCAAAGACATTCGGAGATGCCATGAGCACTTATTTCCCCATATTCAACGTCCAGCGGCAGACAATTTATCTGGACCTTGCGGCGACGCTCATTGTTGGTCTGATTGCCGCGGCATTTCCGGCCTGGCGTGCAGTAAAGCTCTCGATCGCCGGTGGACTGAGACGGATCGGGTAATGAAGATACCATTTTCTTACACGTTCCGGAATCTTTGGACGCGGGGATTGACCACAACCCTCACCGTGTCGGGAATGGCATTAGTTGTTTTTGTTTTCGCGTCGGTACTCATGCTGGCGGAAGGTTTGCGAAAAACTCTGCTGGAAACCGGCTCATACGACAACGTGGTCGTTATCCGCAAGGGATCGAATTCCGAGGTGATGAGTGGCATCGGGCGGCTTCCGGCTTCGATCGTCGAAACCCAGCCTGAAATTTCCATCGGAGAAAACGGCGGAATGCTGCGGGCGAAGGAAATCGTTATCCTGGTGAACCTCACCAAACGGGGAACTGATAAGCCTGCCCTGATTCAGGTGCGGGGCATCAGCGAAGCCTCCCTCTCTTTACGCCCGCAGGTGAAGCTGGTACAGGGCCGACTGCCCCGGGCCGGATCGCTGGAGATCGTTGCGGGAGCAAGCATAGCAAAGAGATACAAGGGGGGTGGTCTCGGGGAGGTCCTGCGCTTCGCCATGCGAGACTGGACGGTTGTCGGGGTGTTCGACGCCGGTAACAGGGGGTACAGCTCCGAAATCTGGGGCAATGTTGACCAAATCATGCAGGCGTTTCGCAGACCTGCCTATTCCTCCGTGCTGTTTAAGCTTCGCAATTCGTCCGACTTTCCGGGACTTAAGGAGCGGATGGAAAGCGATCCGCGCCTAACCATCGAAGCAAAAAGAGAAACGCAATATTACGCGGACCAGTCCGAGATGATGGCAAAATTTCTGAGCATCCTCGGGCTGTCGCTGACGGTCATTTTTTCTCTCGGCGCCGTTGTCGGCGCCATGATCACCATGTATGCGGCGGTGGCGAACCGCACCCATGAAATCGGTACGCTCCGCGCCCTCGGTTTTCAGCGTCGGAATATTCTTACGGCCTTTCTGACCGAATCCCTGCTGCTTGGTTTTACCGGCGGATGCGTCGGTCTCTTCCTTGCCTCATTTATGCAGGTTATCACCATCTCGACCATGAACTGGCAGACATTTTCCGAGCTTGCCTTTTCCTTTTCCCTGACCGCGGAGATTGTTTTCCAATCCCTGTTTTTTTCCCTGACCATGGGCTTCATCGGTGGAGTGCTCCCCGCCTTCCGGGCTGCCCGCATGAACATCGTTCAGGCGCTGAGGGCAGCCTGACGCCCCTCTCTCCTTTCCGAATGCGGGGAATGTTCGGCATAAGCGTATATTATCGTTTGTATAACATCTAACTACCGCCCTGCATTATTTATTAAATGCCGGAATTATTTACAACCCTTTGCTTGCCCTGTTAGGTATGCATTATAAATAAACATAATATCATATAGTTAAGTATTTGGCATCCTTTGTGCTGTAAAGTAGGCGAGTTATTCTGATTATTATCACTATAAGAGAGTGGGAAACAAAAGTGCAAAAAGATAGTCTTATATGTTTTCGTGCCAGCAAGGACTTGCATGAAGCTCTGTCCCAGGCTGCAAAAGAAGATAGTCGGTCGTTATCATCAACGATAGTAAACGCTCTTACCAATTACCTGAAAGAAGAAAAGGCATTCCGAGGCGCGAAAAAGGAAAAACGTCAATATCCGAGGAAGGCCCTTACTGTTCCAGCAGTGATTAATCAATCTGATGTTGGACAAATGGGAGTAGGATCCATTACCGAGATTTCTCTTGGCGGCGTAAGACTCTTAATTCCGAAAGATTTCAACGGTACACTCCAGATAAATGCACAAGGTTCGCGCTTTGAAATTGTATTCAATTTGCCTTCCGAAAACAGACCAATAAAGTTGTCCTGTGAATTGAGCAGAGCGGTTGATTCCCAAGACAGTACCCATATTGGAGCATGTTTTGTAGACGCCGATTTTCAGAGCTACAAGGCATTACAAAGCTATCTGATGTAATTCATTCGTTTTTCAATAAGAAACATTCAAATTACCTTTAATTATTGTCCATCAATACATATGACTATCCCGGCCCGCAGTGTTTTACCTGTCGGGATTATTTACAAAGTTGATTTTAGATCTAATCCACTATAAAAACAACATATTCAGCCAACATTCCCCTGCAATTCTCAAAAAACTGTTGTGATTCTTTACAATCTCAATATTTAAGACAACAAAAAACCCTTTCTCGGCCGTACACTTCAACTCGGAAATCATTTTAAATATTAGTAAGTTTCAAATATCGTCAACGGGGATTGGAGATATTTTCTGATATGGTATAAATTATGCATACAATGTATAACAATAAATCTTATGCGAGGTAAAAAATATGAAAATCCTGATTTACGACGAGCGGTCAGACACACTGGAATTCTTTTTGGAAAGCGTAGCAAGTTTTGGTTATAAGGCAGGCATTGCAAAAGATGGTTCTGAAATTATTAACATGCTCTCGAACGACCAATATGATGTCGTACTTTCTAATTACAAAGAATTCGATACTACTCAGTACGACCGGTTAAAATCTTCTTCGACATTCATCATCGGCATCACGGATTCACGTAATCAGAATATCGATTCAAAAGCGGATCTATATTTACAAAGACCATTTGGAACATCTAATTTTCGGCAAGCAATCACGACGCCATTTAATCATTAGCCGTTTATTCAGCTAATCACCGGCTCATGAAGATTAGGCATGGTTCATGAAATGCTTAAAAAATTAATTGCTTATAAATATTTGTCTATCCCGTTATTATTTTTCGTAATGTGCGAAAATCCCATACAGGGAAATTTCCCCGGGCTTTCAACTGCGTCGATTGGCCCAAATATGAGTATCCTAGACGCTATCCCTGCAAACTACCCTGGTCCTATTGGGACGGATTTGGAGGAAACAATAAGCAGAATTGACGAGAGCAGTAACGGCAATTTTGACAATTTTCCTTTAAACCTTTCCGCTGGTTACAATGATGACCAGAACGAAAGCGGTAATAGTGATACTCGCTTCAGAATAGTCCTGCTACAATCTCCTGCCAAAAATGATAATAATTCTGATAGCTTCGATGGCACATCGGTTGATGTGCTGCAATTCCCAAATGACTCAAGTTCGACCGAGCATGATTTCTTTGATGGCACGCCTGAAGGTGTAGGGAATTTTGGCCTTGCCTTGCCGCCGGCATTAGCCCTGTTACACCCTGCAGGGAATGACGTTCCCCCTGGTAATAACCCGTATAGTCCGGAAGATATCGGTGAACCCAAGAGTATAAGAGCCCCGGAACCAACCACGATCATACTCTTTTGCTTCGGGCTTGTCGGTGTGGCCGCGGTGAAGCGAAAGGCCTCTACGCAAATATCCACGCGCCTACTTCGGCGGCAATTGCAGCAGGAAATTATTTTCGGAGAGTTTTCCTACCCCCAAGCTCCCGCATAGCGGGTGCTCTCGCCAACGGGATCACGCACGCAATTCTCAGTGCATTTTTGATAGTCCTTACGTTCCTGCCGCTCCCGAGAAGACCAGATTCTTCACTACGACCGGTACGGTTCGAGATGACTGGATTTCAGTTCCAATGTCTACATAATCCAAGTCACCTACATCTATTCCATCCACACAGAGGATGTCTTTCGCATGCCCTGATTTTTCGGATAGAATGTTGCCAACAAGGTTCGCAATATCCATATCAAATATGAGTACCATGGGGCAGTTATCCGCAAAACCGCCATTCCAGGCAGAGAGTACACCTTGGGTGAGATTCCTCAGGAAAGCAGGACCTATCGTCGCTTCTGGCGAAAGATTTATGGATAGCGCAACCGGGCCTACGCGGTGTATGCCGTCGAAATCATATCGGCTCAGAGCATTGCGCACCGAGTCTATCACATCCACCGCTGTGGGGTTTTTCCCTTCTACGGATACTTTGATGACTTGAAGGTTTCTCTGCGGAAGGGGAACGTTGCTTGAAATAAAGATCGTATTCCCACTGACCTGGAGGCTGTACTGCGCCGCTCCCATTACCGTCGCCCGGATCCTTTCTTCGGGCTCTAGAAGCTTTATACCAAATGTGGAATCCGTAACATGCTGTCTGATTTTCTCCCCCAGGTAAGGCCCGATATCTCCGAAATCCGCCGGCTCATGACCATAGATATATTCGGCAACTCCCCCGGAAAACATGATCGCATCAATGGTCCCCCGGTACTGTAGGGGGGATGTTTCCATGAGCATTTGTGTAAAGGGAGACAGCGTTTTTCTCGCGAGCAGTTCGAAAAGGGATTTCATCAACAGATCAGCAATAGCGTGCTCCTCTCCGATAGACAGAGTTCTTCCCATGCGCAGGTCGATACCGAGTTCTCGTGCGGCCAGGCTGCCGGACTCCTCCATCCTTACCAGTTTGTCCGCGTTGTCCTTCGCAATAACTCTCGCCCCCACGAACAGAGAAGCTCCGTCAACGATCCTTCCTTCTTTGATTATCGCTGCCTTGGAGGTGCCTCCGCCAATGTCAATGTTCATTACGGTTTCCCCGGTCTCCCTTGACCGTTTCACCGCACCCGACCCGTATGCAGCCATCATGGTCTCCAGATTGGGACCTGCGGTTGCGCAGACGAATTTTCCGGCCCAGCGTGAAAAGAGATTTACGATCGCCTCTGCATTTTCCTTTCTTGCCGCGTACCCGGTGATGATAACCGCTCCGGTATCAACGGCCTCAGGCGTGATTCCCGCATCCTTGTATGCCCTCATAATAAAGTCCTGCAATTTTTCCGTGTCCACGCGGACTCCGGCTACATATGGGGTAAAAACAACGGAACTTCGATGGATTACCTCTCGTTCGGTAATCTCAAATCTGCTTGTACGGGAATCACGTCTTCTCACGGTGAGCCGTGAAAACATGAGGTGGGAGGTAGACGACCCTATCGTAATGCCCACGCTCTTCAGCAAGAGGCTTTCCAGGCCAAATACTTCCACGGCATCGGAAAAATCTATCGATTCATTCTCTTCGTGCATGTCACACAATTTTGTTCAGGTAAATTTGGCAATGTATTAACGAAGCCGTCACTTTTTCCACTTGAACTTCGGATCGGTATAGCACTCATGCGGCATTTTGCTTTTGATCCCCGATTTGGCAAGCTCGCTCTCGAAAAGCTTTCTGATCTCCGGGTCTTCATCGACATATTCCACTTGCACATGCTTGTCCGCCAATGTGGGGGAGTTGACATGCAGCACCAGATACCGCGCAGGTTCGGCGCCGGTGTTGAAGTGTTGATGGTACCAGCATTCACCCTGCAGGTCGGTAAGCCCCACGCCGAAGAGGCTGCCAGGTTTCCAGTCAGCCTTTATTTTGTTCTTTTCCTGCCCGGGCTGCCACAGGAGTGAGTATCCCTGGCCCGTGACGAGAATGATGGAGCGGCCTGGGGGATGGGCGTGCCCTTTCTTGTAGGTTCCGACGGGGAACTCCGACATATGGGCATACAAACGAACTAAACCCGACTGGTGGAAATGGACGCTGAAGCCGGCCGCACCCCTGGATTCATAATACGTCATTTGGTCAAAAGCCCTTACGTCGGGGACAAAATTTGCAGTCCAAACGATCTTATAATCTGGTGGCTTCCATTTGTAAATTTTTGCTTCACTCGAGAAGAAGTCGTTATCGATGTCCTCTAAAACAAAGTCGTTCTCAAATATGAACTTCTTATTTTTGAAACATTGGAATAGCGCGGGCAAGGTTGTTTTAGCAAAAATCCTGGCGGGTTTTATTTCATCCCCGTTAAAGTGCTGATACCCGATATTCGCCGGTAGAGCAAAAAAAGACTGCTCTTTCCATTCGAAGGTCCTCTTGGGCCCGCCTTCCCGGGGCCAGTACGTTGTCGCCCCACGCCCGGAGAGGACGTAAACCAATTCCTCATGCAGATGTCTCTGTGGTTTGAGGCTTTGGCCCGGCGGTATCTCACATACATAGTTGTCGCCCCAGGTTTCTTCACCCAAGAGGTTCACGTAGGCGCCAAAACCACCCATGCGAGACCAGGGTTTCACTTCCAGCGATCTTAAATCACTGAAATGAAATCCTGTATAGATGGGTATCCCTTCTGATTGCTGAAATTCGAGATGATAATTATGTTTGACGTCGTCGTACGACTCTTGTTCCTTTACGGTTTCTTCCAACGTTTTCTTGCTCATCCGCTTCTTCCTTTCGTTCTGATATTCTCTGCTGAATCTTTAGATTTGGTGATCTCGACCTGTACTATGCAGCACATTTATATCACATTTCTCGTTATATTTCTGTCGTTTTTATCTTTAATATCCTTCCGGGGAAATAATCATTACCGTACCGGCTGAGGCGCGCCGTCGCCGTTCCCTTCCTGGGCTTGGTACTGAAGCTCGTAGAGACGGGAGTAGAGTCCCTGGCGGGCGAGCAGTTCCTGGTGGTTCCCCTCCTCCCACAGTTCCCCCTTGTGGATAACGAGGATGCGGTTCACGTTCTTGATCGTGGACAGGCGGTGGGCGATGACGAGGGCGGTGCGGTCCTTGAGCAGCTCCCTGAGCGCCTCCTGGATCAGGATCTCGGTGCGGGTGTCCACGGAGCTGGTGGCCTCGTCGAGGATCAGTATCCGGGGATCGAAGGCAAGCGCCCGGGCGAAGGAGAGAAGCTGCCGCTGCCCCTGGGAAAGAGTGCCCCCCCGTTCCTGCACCACCTCCCGGTAGCCGGCGGGGAGCTGCTCGATGTAGGACGCGATGTGGGCGCGGCGGGAGGCCGCGCGCATCTGCTCTTCGCTGATTTGCGGGTCCCCCAACGTGATATTGCCGGCGATATCGCCGGAAAAGAGGAAAACGTCCTGCAGGACGAGCCCCAGGTGCCGCCGCAGGTCCTGCTTATTCCACTCCCGGATATCCACACCGTCCACCAGGATCGAGCCGCGTTCAATCTCGTAGAACCGGCAGAGCGCGGAGATCATAGACGTCTTTCCCCCTCCCGTGGCCCCCACCAGGGCGATCTTTTCCCCGGGGTCCACTCGGAAGGAGATTCCCCTCAAGACCGGCTCGCCGGGGTTGTAGGAGAGCCATACGTCCCTAAATTCTACGGCGCATTCCACGGCCCCTGGGGACTGCCGTGGAACTTTGGGCATGAGCGGGTTCCTGATTTTTTCTTCCGTATCCAGGAGGGCAAAAATGCGTTCGGAGGAAGCCATGGCGGCCTGCATGATATTGTACTTTTCCGCGATGTCGCGGATGGGATTGTACATGCGCTGGATGTACTGGATAAAGGCCACGATGACGCCGGGCAGCAGGGCATGTCCGAGGATGAGACGCCCCCCGTACCAGAGCGTGAGTCCGATCGTGAGGGCGCTGAAGATTTCTATGACGGGGAAAAAGAGGGCGTTGTAGCGGATGCCGCGCAAGAGGACGTCCCGATAGTCGGTGTTGATCCCCTGAAACCGCTCATAGGCCTTCTCTTCCTGTCCGAACGACTGGATCGTCCCCATCCCGGCAATGC
>CAZTLA010000086.1:0-12570 GCA_964614365.1 uncultured Syntrophales bacterium
TTACCTGGGAGAGTTTCGAGTACCGTTCCAGTTTGCGAGGGGTATTATAGGCATCTTTGAGCCCCGTCTCTGCTGCGGCAGTCACTCTGACCACCAGGCCCTCGTCCACGGCGGCCTGTTCCACCACACGCTTCTCCCGGCCTATTTCCTTACGCATCTTGTCCTGAAGCTCAATGAGGGGGCGCATGGATTCCAAACCGAAATTGATGGCATCCACAAGCGCATCCTCATCCGCTTCGGAGGCTTCACCTTCAAGCATGACCAGGTTGATGTCATAATCAACACCGTTTTCCCGCGGTACTTTCCTCCCGGCAAGAAAGAGGTTCAAGTCACTGCTTTTGCCTTCCCCATTCGGCGGATTGCAGACGAACGCCCCGTCGATCCGTCCCACCCTGACCCCGGCAATCGGTCCCTTGAATGGGATATCGGATATTTCAAGGGCCGCAGAGGCACCTATGATGGCAGCCACATCGGAATCATTTTCATTATCCACAGAAAGAACCGTGGCAATAATCTGGGTTTCGCAGGCATATCCCTTGGCAAAGAGAGGACGTATGGATCGGTCAATAATGCGAGAGGTCAATGTTTCCCGTTCATTGGGACGTCCCTCCCGCTTGAAATATCCACCCGGAATCTTCCCGGCGGCAAACGTCATCTCCTGGTAATCCACGGTAAGCGGCATGAAATCGATCCCCTGCTTTGCAATCCTCAGGGACACGGCCGTCACCAGCACGACGGTATCACCGTATGTTACCAGCACCGCGCCGTCAGCCTGGCCGGCCACATAATCCGCTTTCAGGGAAAGTTTCCTGCCCCCTAAGTCCGTACAAAAATCTTTACTCATCTATTGAATTTCCTCTCTTGTTTAGTCGGTACCCCTGGCAACCAGTAACAGACAATACTGCGCCTCAAGCGCTTTGTCCGATACTTACTCACTCTCGCCTTTTTCTCGTTCACTTCCTGAGACCGAGCCGCTGAATGATCGTCCTGTACCGTTCCACATTCTTCTTCTTGAGATAATCGAGAAGTCTCCTCCTCTGCCCGACGAGTTTCAAAAGGCCTCTCCGGGAGTGGTGATCCTTCTTGTGGAATTTGAAGTGCTCCGTCAGGTATTCGATCCGCGCACTGAGGAGTGCAATCTGGACCTCAGGAGATCCCGTATCTTTCTCGTGCAGCCGATAATTGCCAATAATACTTTCTCTCTTCTCAGAATCTAACACCGCCTCATATCCTCCCTCCGATTAATTTCTAACCTACTCATCATCGAACACCCTCATGATTCTGAGCGCCCGTTCCTTCCCATCCAGCGCGGACAATTGATCGAACGCGTACAGCATCTTTGCAACCGCAATAAGCCGACGATCACGGGTGACTAACTTTACCATATCTCCCGCGGCAAGGGAAGGGATATGATTCATCCCAAGAGCGTCGGCCACCAGAGGCTGGTAGCCTCCTTTCAGCCTTTCTGCCAGCACGGGGTCCACATCGGTGCAAACGATTTCTGGCAGGACATCGGCCATGGGCAAAATATGACCCGGAAGCGTTTCCCCGTCCATGCCTTCCAGTTGTATCGCATCCTCCTCACGGAACGTCCCGCTCCTGGTCCGGCGCAGACCGGCCAGGCAAGCGCCGCACCCAAGGATCTCGCCCGCGTCGGAACATATGGTGCGTATATACGTTCCCTTGGAGCAGGATACGGTAAACGTCACATAGGGCAAATGTACTTCTTCCACCGCCAGGCGGTATATCTCGACCGCTCGAGGAAGCGCCTCGACGGCGATCCCCCTCCTCGCCCATTGATAAAGCGGTTTCCCCCGGAATTTGACGGCGGAATACCGTGGAGGACGCTGCTGACCCTTTCCCACGAGGGTCAGCAGCGCCTGCTCTATTTCTCCCGGCGCCACAGAGGGAGTTTCACGACTGATCACATCGCCCTCCGTATCCAGCGTGTCCGTTCTCATGCCCAGCAGCATGACGGCCCGGTACTCCTTGCTATCCAGGGAAAAAAATCGGGCCAGTTTTGTCGCCTCATTCAGGCATACGGGGAGTACGCCCGTCGCCAGCGGATCCAATGTCCCCGTATGGCCGGCCTTCCGTATCCCCAGGATCCTTCTTACCTCCCTCACTACGTCGTAAGACGTTCTCCCCGCCGGTTTATCGACGACCAAAATCCCGTTCATTCCTTTTTGCCGGATGCAATCACCTGCAGGATGCGACTTTTAACGGCAGGCAGCTCCCCCTCAATCATGCAGGCTGCCGCATTCACATGTCCGCCGCCGCCAAATGCCCGGGCTACCCGTTCCACGTTGACCCTGCCCTTCGATCTCAAGCTGATCTTGTAGCGATTGTCTGCAAGTTCATTGAAGAGAATGGAAATCTCCACGTCCCTGATGGTGCGGGGCAGGTCGACGAAACCCTCCGTATGTTCGGGCAGCGCCCCGGCATCCTTGAGCGCCTGCTGGGAAACCACGAGGGAGCCTATTCTTCCGCCCCCGTCGAGTGACAGGGTTTCCAGTGCTTTTGCAAGAAGCGTTATCTTCGGCAGCGGATTATTCTCAAAGAGATTTTCCGATATCCACTGGGGCTCGGCGCCCCTTTCCACCAGATTTCCCGCCGCAACCAGCGTTTCCTTTTTTGTGCTGCCGTAGCGGAAACACCCCGTATCGGTAAGGAGCGAGGTATAGAGGCAGGTCGCCACGTCCCCGCTGATCGCGGCGCCCATATGCACCGCAAGACGGTAGAGCAGCTCGCCCGTGGAACTGGCCTGGGGATCAATCAGGCGAATCTGACTGAATCCCCCATTGGAAACATGGTGATCAATGTTGATGATGATGGCCGCCGTCGCGATCTTTCCCGCTTCATCGCCCACCCGGTTAAGATCACTGCAGTCAAGAATAAATACGCAATCGAATTCTTCCACGGGTGGAAGCTCTCGGATGACCGATTCGATCCCCGGCAAAAAATGGTAATTGGAGGGAGTTTCATCCTGATTGTACACAACCGCCTCTTTCCCCATCCCGCGCAGCATGTGGTACAGAGCCAGTTCCGATCCGATTGCATCACCGTCGATTCGTATATGCGCGGTGATGAGAAATCTGCCATAGCGGTTTATGGTATCAGTGATTTTCTGGAGCATTCTTTTCCTCTTTCCGACGAATTTCCGCGAGCAGGCGCTCGATGTGGCTTCCGTATGCAAAGGACTTGTCAAAAGCAAAATCGATTTCGGGTACATGGCGCAACTGAAGCCGCTTCCCCAACTCTCTCTTCAGAAACCCTGCGGCGCTTTCGAGACCCTCGCGCGTTTCCGGGCTGCAGGCATCCCTTCCCATTTCCACGAAAAATACCTGTGCATTCCGGAGGTCATCGCTCATCTTGACGCCCGTAACGGTTACGGTTCCGATGCGCGGATCTTTGATCTGTTTCAGCAAAATATCGGCAATCTCCATACGGATAAGATCGGCTACCCTGTCTGCCCGTTTAAACTTACTCATATTTGCCTTCTTCATAACCGCCGGCAAAGGGATCATGAGATACGTGACTAATCTCCATCCTGGTGTTCACCACCTCCGCAAGTCGCAGGCTGTCAATAAAATTAATGATATGATCCATCTTGCCGTTGATATGGCGCTGGTCGTTGCCCACAACGCTGAATCCTATCTGCGCCCGTTTCCAGTGATCATTTTCCCCTACTTCTGCTATGGAAATATTAAACTCGTTCTGGGTCCTCTTCAATATCCTGCTCAGCACTCCCCTTTTTCCCTTCAGGGAATTGCTTCCCGCAATCCACAAATCGATGATGCCTGATCCCACTACCATAATAATACGAGGCCGCTACAGTTTTCGTTCCACCTTTTCCTGAATATAGGATTCTATCACATCTCCAACCCGGATATCGTTAAACCCCTCTATCCCGATACCGCATTCAAATCCCGCGGCCACTTCCTTGGCATCGTCCTTGAAGCGTTTCAGGGAAAGCGCCTTGCCGTCGTAAATCACCACCCCATCCCGCACGAGCTTGAGGCCGGAAGCTCTCGTGATCTTGCCGTCCGTTACGTGGCTGCCCGCGATGGTCCCCACTTTCGGGATCTTGAACAGCTCCCGCACCTCGGCGCGCCCCTGGACGACTTCTTTGTAGACGGGTTCGAGGAGTCCTTCCATGGCGGCTTTAATATCTGCAATGACATTATAGATAATGTCATACAGCTTGATGTCCACTCCCTCCTTTTCCGCCACCTCGGACACACGCCCGTCGGGACGAACGTTAAATCCGATAATGACCGCGTCGGATGCGGAGGCCAGCATGACGTCCGTCTCGGTGATGCTGCCGGTGGAACTGTGGATAATTTTGAGCTTGATATCCTGTGTGCTGAGTTTGTTCAGGGCATCGGTCAGGGCTTCAATGGATCCGCGTACGTCCGCCTTCAGGATCACGTTGAGTTCCTTGACCCCTTCCTTGATCTTTTGGTACAGTTGTTCCAGGGTAATCTTTGATGAGACGGATAGTTCCCGTTCCCGTTCCTTCCTGATCCAGTATTCCGCAATGCTGCGGGCCTTTTTCTCATCGTTCATGCCGACAAATTCCGCACTCACCTGCGGCACGCGGGAGAAACCGATGACTTCGACGGGCATGGACGGCCCTGCTTCCCCGATACGCTTCCCCTGATCGCTGATCATGGCGCGCACCCGTCCGAATTCGGTCTTGGAAACAAATGCGTCTCCCTCACGCAAGGTGCCCTCCTGAATAAGAACCGTAGCCACGGGCCCTCTGCCGCGGTCAAGCTTTGCTTCGATGATCACGCCGCGCGCGGGCCGGTCAGGATCGGCCTTGAGTTCCATCATGTCGGCCTGGAGGAGGATCAGTTCCAGGAGTTCCTCGATCCCCTGTTTCTTTTTCGCCGATACCTCGCAGACAATGGTTTCGCCGCCCCACTCCTCGGATAAAAGGTTGTACTCCGTGAGCGCCTGTTTTATTTTTCCCGGATCGGCGCCCGGTTTATCGATCTTGTTGACGGCAACCATAATGGGAACACCGGCCACCCGGGAGTGATTGATGGCTTCGATCGTCTGGTCCATGATCCCGTCGTCCGCGGCCACGACGAGGATGACGATATCCGTCACCTGGGCTCCGCGCGCCCGCATCGCCGTAAAGGCCTCGTGGCCCGGAGTATCAAGAAAGACAATATCCCTCCCTTTGATATGGACATGGTAAGCGCCGATGGCCTGGGTAATGCCGCCTGCCTCGCCGCCGATAACGTTCGTCTGCCGTATGGCGTCAAGGAGGGATGTCTTCCCATGGTCCACGTGCCCCATGATGGTGACAACCGGCGCCCGCGGCCGCAGGTTTGCGGAAGTCTTTTCTTCCCGTTCCGGAGATTCGCCGTATTCCATGGCTGCCCGTTCCACCTGGTAGTCGAATTCGGCGGCGATAAGGGTTGCCGTATCGTAGTCGATCGACTGGTTGATCGTCACCATGAGACCGAGCTTGATCAATTTATTGATTACCTCGCTTGCCTTGACGCCCATCCTCTTAGCCAACTCGCCGACGCTGATCGCCTCTCCGACTCGCACTCTTCTTTTGATCGCCTTCGGGACGGTAATAAGGGGCTTCTGCATCCTAACGACGGCGGGTTTTTTCTCCACCCTCCATTTAACCGGTCTCTCCTCCCCCTCAATTTCGTCGCGCCGGACTTTCTTATCGACAATCTTTTTGATAAGGGCTTTTTTGGGCGCCCGCAGATGCTCATCCATCAGTATCTCAACGGGTGCCTTGCCCTTCTTTCTTAACTTTTCCGCTTCCTTTCTTTCCCGTTCTTTCTTCTCCTCCTCGGTCAGGGTAACGGTTTCCGGAACAGGCGGCAGCGGTATCTTTGTTTCTTCCTTCCTCACGGTCTTTTCGGGCTTTGCACCGGCAACCGGGGCGCTTCCCGGCGTCTGCCCGAGTCGTTTCTCGGCGGAAACCCGTCCCTCCGCCGATTTCATTTCCGGGGCAACGGCCGGCGCTCCGGCCATCTTCCTGGTCTCTTCTTTTTTCGGAGCAACGACTTCCTGTGGCGCGGCCTCCTTCTTTTTGACAACACTCTCCTGGGGAGGAATCGGGGCCGCCGCCCTGCCCGCAGTCGCCTTTTTGGAAACGACTTCCAGAGGCCCCGCTTCTGCGGCGGGCATTTCCTTCCTTTTTTCACGGGGAGCCGCCCGTTCCGCTTCAACCATGGGCGGAGGCGCGGGCTGCTCTTCGGGCAGGCGAATGTTTCTTCTCCTGATAACCGTGGATTTTATCCTTTTCTCAACCACCTCGTGCGGTTCCTGGGCAAGAAATTCCCTCTGCACCCGCGCCACATCGGCTTCTTCAAGAGAGCTTGAGGAAGCTTTCGCGGGGATACCCATCTTCTCCAAGCGGGCAAGCAGTGCCTTGCTCTCTATGCCCAGTTCCTTGGCTAACGCATACACTCTTTTCTTCGTCATGCCTGCAACTCCCGAGTATGATCTTTCATTATGAAGCAACACCGCAAATGTCCCCTCCGTCTGCCCTGAGAGCCACGGAAGAGGCTTCTGACAATCATTCCCCCTTTTTTTCCGTTTCCTGTTCCAGAAGTTTCCCTGCCTCCTCTATCCAGAGAGCCGCGGCCTTTTCATCCACTCCGGGAAGCGATGACAACATTCCCGGTTCTGCCGCAGCAATGGTCGTGATGCTCTTTAATCCCTCGTTGAAGAGGCGTTCCGCGGTTTCTACGGTAATGCCGGGTATTTTCATCAGAGACTGATGCCCTTCTTCAGTCTGCGTTGAGGCCATGGATTCACTCTTCACGTCGATTTTCCAGCCTGTCAGTTTAACGGCAAGCCGCACGTTCTGGCCGCTTTTCCCGATCGCCAGAGAAAGCTGGTCATCGGGAACGATAACCACCATGGCGCGGCTGTCTTCATCCACGAAAACCCGATTCACCTTGGCCGGAGACAGGGCGCTGCACACGTACTTGGCCTGGTCATCGGCATAGGGAACGATGTCAATTTTTTCCCCGCGCAGTTCCTGCACCACGCTCTGCACCCGGGAGCCCCGCATGCCCACGCAGGCGCCGACGGGATCGATGTCCCTGTCCTTGGTTCTGACCGCGATCTTTGACCGCTTGCCCGGTTCCCTCGCCACACTCATGATGTCAATCAACCCCTCGGATATTTCCGGAACCTCGACTTCGAAGAGTCCCTTGAGGAAGCTCGGATGCGTCCGGGAAAGAATGATCTGCGGCCCCTTGGTTATCTTCTTGACGTCAAAGAGATAGGCCCGTATTCGCTCTCCCCGCTTGTAGGCCTCCCGGTAAATCTGCTCGGACGTGGGAATCACCCCCTCGGCCCGACCAAGGTTGACAATGATATTGCCCCCTTCAAAACGCTGTACAAAGCCGTTCACCAGTTCGCCCTTTCTATCCTTGTACTCCTCATAGATGTTGTCCCGCTCGGCATCTTTGACCCGCTGGATGATTATTTGTTTTGCCGTTTGAACGGCGATCCTGCCGAAGGTGCTCGTATCGAGTTTTTTCCCCAGGCTGTCACCCGGCTCCGCCTCTTCATCCAGCTCGTACCTGGCTTCCTCGAGGGAAACCTGCGTCTCCGGGTCCACCACTTTTTCTTCCACCGTCCTGAACTGGAAGACCTCTATTTCCCCGGCTTCTTCATTGTAGCGCGCCTCAATGTCGACATGGGGACCGAGTTTTTTCCTGGCGGCGGTCAGCATCGCCGCCTCCAGGGCTTCTATGATGACGCTCCTATCTATCCCCCGGTCCTTACCCATCTGTTCGATCAGACGTTTAAGTTCTGACAACATGGAACAATCCTCCCTATTTATTCATACTCAAGATTTGCCTTAACAACCAAATCTTTCGGTATGCGATAGATCTTTCCTGCCACCTCAACAATCAGCCATTTGCGGCCATCCGCATCGAGAACATTAACCAGCTTCCCCCGAAAATTCTTTACCCCCTCGACTTTTTCACTGCTGGTGACGCGCACCCTGCTTCCCTGATACTTCAGGAAATCCTTGTCTCTCGTCAGCGGCCTGGCCAGGCCCGGTGAGGATACCTCCATGGTGTAGGGACCGGGCGGGACGTCGTGGATATCGAGGAGATCGCCCAACTGATTGCTGATCTCGGCGCAATCGTCAATGGTCACCCCGCCATCCTTATCCATGAATATTCGTACAAGCCACCGTGATTTTGCCTTCAAGCATTCCACATGGATCAGTTCCATATGCTCGGCTTCAAGAAGCGGCTCCGCCAACTGCCATATCTTTTCCACGTAGGTACGAACGGCGGTATGCATGTTTTCCTTCATAAAACAAAAAAGTGGGCGAAAGCCCACTCATCAAAAGCACCCAGGATGATTAGGTAGGAAGTGTAGCACAAAAAAAAATCTATTGCAACAATAAATTGCAACATGTGGGATTGAAGCGCGCTCCGCAGCGTGCCGCGGGAAATGCGCTCGCTGCCGAATTCAGGGGGATGGGAAAAGGAAAAAATGGAGCGGGCGATGGGGCTCGAACCCACGACGTCCAGCTTGGGAAGCTGACATTCTACCACTGAATTACGCCCGCTCAGAGAGGAAAACCGTTTGCCGTGATTCCTTCGATTTCGTGCATCTTAATCAGGGCAAATTATTTGTCAAGGTATTTTTCCTGACGGCTTCGGAAAAGGTCGGGGGCGCTTTTTACGAAGTCGTCTTTCTCGCCAGCCTCACGGCGATGGACTCGCCGTGTCCGTCAAGACCTTCCATCCGCGCAAAGCGCTCCGCTTCCCGACCGTATTTCTGCAGGGCTTCCGCAGAAAATTTCAGCACGCTGGTGCGCTTGACGAAATCGTAAACGCCCAGGGGGGAAGAAAATCTCGCCGTTCCGCCGGTGGGAAGAATATGGTTGGGCCCCGCAATGTAGTCGCCAATGGCCTCCGGCGTGCTGTGCCCGAGAAACACCGCCCCGGCATGCCTGATGCGATCCAGAATCTCCCGTGGGTTTTCAACCATCAGTTCCAGATGTTCCGGCGCAAAACGGTTGGCAATGGCAACGGCTTCTTCAATATCCTTCGTGACGAACAGTGCCCCGAAATCGTTGAGGGAACGGCTCGCGATGGCCTTTTTCGGCAGGAGCGCGAGTTGCCGTTCGACCTCGGAAACGACCTGCACGGCAAGGGTTTCGTCGGGCGTCAGGAGTAGGGCGCCGGCCATGGCGTCATGCTCGGCCTGGGCAAGAAGATCCGCGGCCACCGCTGCTGCATCCGCCTTCCCGTCCGCAATGACGACCACCTCGCTGGGACCGGCGATCATGTCGATGGCCACCTGGCCGTAGACCATCTTTTTTGCCGCCGCCACATAGGCATTCCCCGGCCCCACAATCTTGTCCACCCGCGGCACTGATTCCGTTCCGAATGCCAGAGCGGCAATCGTCTGCGCGCCGCCTATCTTGAATATCCGCTTTACCCCACTCAGTTTTGCCGCAGCGGCAATCAATGGTTTCACCCCGCCATCACGGTCGGGACTGACGAGGATGATCTCATCCACGCCGGCGATCCGTGCGGGGATCGCCGCCATGAGCACTGTCGAGGGATAGGCTGCAAGTCCTCCGGGAGCGTATATGCCGATGCGCTCCAAGGGCGTTATCCGTTGTCCCAGTTCGATCCCCTCTTCATCAGATGAGGACCAGCTTTCGCGGACCTGCTGCCGGTGGAAGCGTTCAATGCGACGGGCGGCCAGTTCCAGAATCTGGATATCATCTCTGCCCACGTGGGCGATGGCATCCTCCCGTTCCCGTGGAGATGCTTCCACGCTGGAGGCATCAAGGACCACTCCATCGAATTTTTCCGTGTAATGAAAAAGCGCCTTGTCTCCCTGTGCCGCTACATCATCCACGATGCCCCGTACAACCGTCCACAGATTATCGTCAAACAGCCTCCCGCGCTGCCTGATGCGCCGGAACGTCTCCTCGAAAGCACTCTCTTCCGTCCGGATTATTTTCATGCTATGCCGCGACCCTTCTGATATCGGCGCCGAGAAGAGAAAATTTCTTCTCGATATCCTGATACCCCCTATCGATGTGATACACGCGGGAAATTTCGGTCTTTCCCTCCGCCGCCAAACCCGCAAGGATCAGGGAAGCGGACGCCCGGAGATCCGTGGCCATGGCCTGCGCTCCGCGAAGCCCGGGAACGCCCTTGACGATTGCACAATTCCCCTGGATGAGGATATCCGCGCCCATGCGCGTGAGTTCGCCCGCATGCATGAACCGGTTCTCAAAAACGGTCTCCGTGATCACGCTCAAACCACCGGCCACGCTCATCATGGTCATGATCTGTGCCTGCAGGTCCGTGGGAAACCCCGGATAGGGCAGCGTTTTTACATCCACGCTGTTGATGGTTTTTTTGCCCCTCGCCCGTATGCCGCCATCAATCAGAGAAATCGTCATGCCGGCCGCGCGCAATTTGGTCACCAGGGCATCGAGATGAGCGGGGTTGCATCCCATAACCTTTATATCGCCGCCCGTAATCCCGGCGGCAATCATGAAGGTGCCCGCCTCGATGCGGTCAGGGATGACGGCAGCTTCCACGGGGTGCAGGCGCTCAACGCCCTCAATGACGATCACATCCGTTCCTGCGCCGCTGACCCGCGCCCCCATGCCGTTCAAAACCTCGGCAAGATTGACCACTTCCGGTTCCCGTGCCGCATTTTTCAGCACGGTGGTCCCTTCCGCGAGCGTAGCAGCCATCATGATGTTCTCCGTTCCCGTAACGGTGGCAATATCAAAATAAATGGTGGCGCCCTTGAGCCTTGTTGCCTTCGCTTCCACGTAGCCTTCTTTCAGTTGCACGGACGCACCGAGATCCTGAAGGGCCTTTATATGCAGGTTGACCGGCCGGGCGCCGATGGCGCATCCCCCGGGCAGGGAAACGCGCGCCTCACCCATCCGTGCCACGAGGGGACCGAGAACCAGAATGGAAGCCCTCATGGTTTTGACGAGATCGTAGGAAGCCTCGCAGTTGGTTATCTGATCCGCATTAACCTTTATCGTCGGCGGCTCCCCTTCTGTTTTCACGCCCAGGCTCTTCAGCAGTTTCCTCACGGTTCTGATGTCCACAAGGTCGGGGATATTGTAAAAGGTATTCCATCCCCCCACCAGCAGGGACGATGCCAGGATGGGAAGCGCCGCATTTTTGGCGCCGCTTATCGGCACTTCTCCGTGAAGTTCGTTGCCGCCCTGTATAATGATCTTATCCATTCACCCGTTCCTTCTTGCGACCACTACCCGCGTGATGCCGGCATAATCCTTCCTGAAGCGGATATCTTCATAGCGGTTCGTTTCCTGGAGCGCCGTTTCAACACGCCCCTCCTGTCCGTAGCCGATTTCCATGAACAGCAACCCGCCCTTTTCCAAGCGCCCCCAGCCCTCCCCGGCGATCTCCCGGTGGAACGCCGTTCCATCCGCGCCGGCAAGGAGAGCCGTCGATGGTTCGAATTCTTTTACATCGGCAGGGAGATGGGAAAATTCGTGCTCTGCAATATACGGTGGATTGGAAACGATAAGGTCAAAGCTGCCCGCCAGGGATGCAAACAAATCCCCCTGCACAAAATCAATGCGGTCGGCCACCCCATTCTTCATCGCATTTCTTGAGGCAACCCTGAGCGCATCCAGGGAGATATCGGTAGCCACGATTGTTGCCCCCTTCAATTCGGAGGCAATTGCCACGCTGACGGCGCCGCTGCCGGTGCCGATTTCGAGTATGCGAGGTTTTTCGCGTCCTTCGTCGACACAGGCCTTGAGGACCTCCTCCACCAGGATCTCCGTTTCCGGCCTCGGCACCAGGACATCCCGATTGACCTCAAAGGTCAGTGACCAGAATTCCCGGCGTCCCGTGATGTATGCCACAGGTTCACCCCGTCGCCTCCGGGCAACCAGGCTCCGGAAACCCTGCACTGCGTCGCCGGTTACCGGCAGTTCAGGCTGCCCGTACAAACCATACCGGTCCATTCCCAAATAGTGGGAAAGGAGCACCTCGGCGTCGAGCCTCGGCGTGGCAAGGCCGCATTGCGTAAAGTCCAGCGTTGCCTGATTGAGTGCTTCACGTATTTCCATATCTTCCCGGTAATCTCCAACAGCAGACGCATCCTTATCAGGAGAGGAACATCCGCTCTTTATTGCAAAGAACTTCCATTGCGGAGGGCCTCAGCCTGGTAATGGGTGGCCAGGGAGTCGATCGTCGCCTGGATATCGCCGTCCAGGAACGCCTCCAGATTGTACATCGTCAGTCCTATCCGGTGATCGGTTACCCGTCCCTGAGGGAAGTTATACGTCCTGATGCGCTCGCTCCGGTCGCCGCTTCCCACCTGATTTTTTCTCGTCGCCGAGATTTCGGCATTCTGTTTTTTCACCATCGCATCCAACAGCCTTGCCCGGAGCACCTTCATTGCCTTCGCCTTGTTCTTGAGTTGGGATTTCTCATCCTGACAGGTAACCACGAGTCCCGTGGGCAGATGAGTGATGCGCACGGCGGAATCCGTCGTGTTGACGCTCTGCCCGCCGTGACCGCTGGAGTGGTA
>CAZTLA010000087.1:0-12497 GCA_964614365.1 uncultured Syntrophales bacterium
AGGACGATCAACACGCCGAGGATGGAATAGGGGATCTTGAGCAACTGAACCCATAACCCGATCAGCGGAAGATTCAGCACGAGAAGCATCACGTTGCCGAGGTACATGCTGGCGATAAGCCCCCAGAACAGATCGGGCCGGCTGCTGATGAGCAGGGGGCCGGGCTGGAATCCCAGTATCATCAGCGATCCCAGGAGAATCGACGAGGAAACGTTGACCGGGATGCCGAGGGAGAGCAGGGGGATAAAGGTGCCGCTGGATGCGGCGTTGTTTGCCGATTCCGGACCCGCCACTCCCTCGACTGCCCCCTTGCCGAATTTTTCCGGATGGCGGGAGAGTTTCCGTTCCATGGCGTAGGAAAGGAACGTCGTGATGGCAGAACCGAAGCCGGGCAGAATGCCGAGGAAAAACCCGATCACGGTTCCGCGCGCGATGGGCTTGGCCGAGTCTTTCCAGTCCTGGCGGTTGGGAAGCAGATGCTTTATTTCCGTCTGAAGAATTTCCCGGTTCATGGATTCGCCGAGATTGAGCAGGACCTCGCTCAAGCCAAAAAGCCCCATGGCCACATACACAATTTCGAAACCGTCCAGAAGGGCGGGAATGCCGAAGGTAAAGCGGCTGGTGGAGGTAATGGGATCCATGCCCACGGTGCTCATGAGCAGTCCCACACAACCCATTATCAAACTGCGGATGACGGAACCCTTGCTCACGTAGGTAACGAGGGTGAGACTCATGAACGCCAAGGCGAAGTATTCGGGCGGACCGAAACGAAGGGCAAAATTCGCCAGCGTCGGCGCAAAGAGCATCAAGCCCACGAGGCCGAAGGTGCCGGCAATGAACGAACCGAAAGCGGCGATGCCCAGCGCAGGGCCCGCCCTCCCTTGTTTCGCCATCTGGTACCCGTCAATGCAGGTTACAACCGACGCAACTTCGCCGGGGATGTTCACCAAAATAGAGGTGGTGGAGCCGCCGTACATGGCGCCGTAGCAGATGCCGGCCAGCATGATCATGGCGGAGACGCCGGGAACGTGAAAGAGGGTAGGCAGGAGCAGCGAGATGGCGGCGGCCGAACCCAGACCGGGGAGCACCCCCACCAGCGTTCCCATAAACACGCCGAGAAAACAGTAAAGAATGTTTACCGGTTTAAGAACAATGCCGAATCCGTATATCAGATGTTGAAGCGCTTCCACCGTTTCCTCGCTATATGCCGAAAATACCCCCCGGGAAATAAACTTTTAAGATAACGCCGAACAACACATAGGCAATGGCGGTAACCAGGGCGCTCATCCCCAGCAGCACCCACCAGGACCTGCGCTCCGCAAGATGAAAGAGCACCGCAACCAGCAGGAACGTCGCCACTACGAAGCCCGTGGTTTCCATAATCAGGCTGTAGATGAAAAGGGAAACCAGGGCAATCACCGTACGGGAAGAGGGTTTTTCCTGCGGCGCATCCTTGTCCACTCTCCAGCCTTTGACGATGAGCACCAAGGAAAAAACGGCAAGGATCAGTCCCAGAGCAAGCGAAAGAAATCCGGCCCCCGGTTCCTTCATGGTCCCCGTGCCCATGCGCAGGGACTCCACGACGACCAAGGCCGAAAGTCCGAAAAAGAAAACCCCCTGTCCTGTTTCTCTCATGACGCACTCACAAATGATTGTCAGCTCATTACGGGAAATCCCCCGTCACTTCTTACTCAAACCGGCTTCTTGGGCAACCCTTCCCGCGGTCTCCTGGCGTGATTTGAGAAATTTGCGGAAGTCATCGGGCGCCTTGTAGTCCGGCACGAAGCCTGCCCGCACCGCCCGCCGGACGATTTCCGGGTTTTTGAAAATTTTGGCGGCTGCGGGAACCAGGACATTGATCACGGACTGCGGTGTGCCGACGGGAGCGAACAAACCGAACCAGGTCCGGAAATTAATATCAGGCATGCCCGCCTCCGCGGTAGTGGGAACATCGGGATACTCGGGAATTCTTTTATCGGATGTGACGGCAAGTCCCCGCAGTTTTCCCGCCTTGATCTGGGGGCCCACGGTCGTAATCGTATTGGACGCCATGTCCACATGCCCGCCCAGAAGCGCAGGCAGGGCCTCCCCGCCGCTCTTGAAGGGAATCGTGGTAATCTTGATTTTGTTTTTGACACACAGGAGTTCCAGATTGAAGTAGCTTTCCGTGCCCAGCCCACCGGCGCCGTTTTTCAGCTTCCCCGGATTGGCGCGGGCGTATTCGATCAAATCGTTCAGGGTACGGAAGGTGGATTCGGTCCTTACAACGAACGCAGAGGGGACGGAGGCAAATTGACCGATGGGGATAAAATCCTTCACGGGATCGTAGGTCGCTTCCTTATTGATAATGGGCATGATGATGAGCGACGTTCCCGAACCGAGGAGGAGGGTGTAGCCGTCCTTTCTTCCCCGCGCAACATAGAGGCTCGCCTGGATGCCGGAACCGCCCGCCCGGTTCACCGCAACGATCGGGACGTTCAGCGCCTTGCCCAGTTCATCGTTCAAAATACGGGCGGCTACGTCTGAGCTTCCTCCGGGCGCCATGGGAATAACGAGCTCGATGGGACGATCCGGATATCCCTTCGCCGGTGTTCCCGCCGGATTCACCAGATAAACCAGTGCACAAACCACCGTGAAAATAAGATGTCGTTTCATTGCGGTCTCCTTTACGTGTTTATCAAGCCGTTCAATCCGCCCAACATATCTTGCCCCAAGTGGAAGCGAATGACGCGACGACCGGCATTCATGAGCGCCTGGCGGTCGCCCATGGCCTGGGCCGCCTTGAGGATACCGAAGGTCACGGAAGAGGCGGATGCGCCCAGTTCATCGGGAATCGGCACATCGCGCGGATCATCGGCAGTCAACTGGATGAACAGGCCCCGGCCGCCGTCGCCCTTGTGGAGCTGGCCGGTGGAGTGCAGGAAGCGCGGTCCGTACCCCACCGTGGTCGCAACCCCTGAGCGTCCCCGTATCCATCGGCGCAGGTGGCCGAGCGCCGCATCTGTTTCAGCGCTGGGCGGCAGATAGGCATGAATAGCCACATAGTCTCCCGGCCGGGCATGGCTGAGAAACTTAACCAACGCCTCTGACGGAGTTGCCGCCTGCACGTCTCCATAGACGGCGACGCCGTCACCGGGCAGGGCAGGGCGCTCCTCCGGCAGACTCCCCTCTTCGCGGTACCGGGCGAGCATTTTTCTTGCCAGAACCTTTGCCGCCTCCACATCGGGCTGGTCAAAGGGATTGATGCCGAGGCGCCAGCCGGCTACCGCCGTGGCCATCTCCCAGAGGAAACACTGCGCTCCTAGATCATACAGATCGTCAAGCTGCATTTGCACCAGGGGATGACCGGCCTGTTCAATCGCCTTTATCCCGGCGTCATTACTATCGTCATCCTTGAGGCTGAGGGAAACAAAGAGGCGGTCGCCGCCGTAGGCGTCGGGATCCCCCAGCGGTTCGCCGGTCACCGGCAGGACCCCCTTCCCCTCCTTGCCCGTGCTCTCCGCAAGAAGCTGTTCCAGCCAGTCTCCGAAACTGGCGATACGCGGCGAAAGGATAAGCGTAACCTTATCATGGCCTCGTCTCGCCATTTCACCCAGCACGAGGCCGAGAGAGGCGCCGCAGGGAGGTGCCGCCTTCCGCGCGCCTCCGGTTTGCTCCTGATGCTGAGCGGCGACGGCACGATCAAGAAGAGTCTTGATGTCAACGCCGGCAAGCGCCGCCGGAACCAGGCCGAAATAGGAGAGCGCCGAATAGCGTCCGCCGATATCCGGATCATTGAGGAAAAACTCGCGGAAGTTGTGTGCGGCGGCCAGTTCCGCCAGGGCGCTGCCGGGATCGGTGATGGCGATGAAATGTTCACCGGCCTTTTTGTTTCCGAGCGCCTGAGCCATGACATTATAGAAATACCTGAGGAAAGAAAAGGTCTCCACCGTCCCGCCGGACTTTGTGGAAACGACAAAAAGCGTTCTTTTCGGATCCATAGTTTCCGAGGTGGCGAGAACGGCGCCGGGATCGGTACTGTCATGCACCGTGAGAATCGGGTAGCCGCGTCGGGCGCCGAACGTTTTATGGAGAACTTCAGGTGCCAGAGAAGAACCTCCCATGCCCAGCAGGATCACGCGGTCATAGCCGCTGTCATACACTTTCTTTGCTGTCGTATTTATCTGCGCCAGCTTGTTCGTCATGTCTTCGGCGCTTTTGAGCCAGCCGAGGCGATTCACGATTTCAACGGGCGAAGGCTTCCAGACGGTGTAATCCTTTTCCCAGATGCGGGCCACAACCCGCTCCCGGGCCATTTCCGCCATAGCGGCATCCACTGCCGCCTGGAAGGTGCCGGCGCTAAACTGAATGGAATAGTTCATGGCTGCTCTCCCCCTTTATCACACAGCCCACTGCAGGGCGCTGTTTATCCGTGCGAGGCCCGCGCAACGGGCTGTCACGCGCCGTGCCGCATTGCCTCTTTTGCCGCCGCCGCCACCTGTTCGGCGGTAATGCCGAATTTTTTGTAGAGAACTCCGGCGGGAGCGCTGGCCCCGAAGCCGTCCATCCCGACCACGGCGCCGTCCAGCCCCACGTAATGCTCCCAACCAAGCTTGGCGCCCGCCTCCACGGCGACACGCGCGCGGACGGATGGCGGCAGGACGCGTTCGCGGTAATCAGGCGTCTGCCGGTCAAAAAGCTCCCAGGAGGGAAGCGACACGACTCTCACCCGCGCGCCTTCCGCGGCAAGCGTTTTGCCCGCCTCCAGCGCGATAGTCACTTCCGATCCCGTGCCGATCAGGATGATGTCGGGCTTGCCGGGGGCGGATTCCCACAAGATATAGCCTCCGGAACGCAGTCCTTCCGCCGGGGCAAGTTCCTTTCTGTTCAGCACGGGGAGGTTCTGCCGGGTAAAGATCAGCGCCGTAGGCCCTTTTTCATTGAGAAGGGCGCATCGCCATGCCTCCACCGTTTCATTGGCGTCGGCGGGCCGGATGACCGTCAGATTGGGCACGGCGCGCAGGTTCATCACGTGCTCCACCGGCTGATGGGTGGGGCCGTCCTCGCCCAGACCGATGCTGTCGTGCGTAAAGACATAAATCGTCTTCAGGCCCATGAGGGCCGCCAGGCGCATGGGCGGGCGCATATAATCGGCAAAGGTGAGAAACGTGGCCGTATAGGGAATAATGCCCCCGTGCAACGCCATGCCGCCGGTGATGGAACCCATCGCATGTTCGCGCACCCCGAAATGGACATTGCGACCGGCGTAGCTCCATTCGCCGCCCACAGCGCCCGGCACCTTTTCCTGTGAGGCGCGGGGGCGTTGGAAATCACCGAGTCCCTTGAGCCACGTAAACGTAGAGGGATTCAGGTCGGCGGAACCGCCCATAAGTTCCGGTACCACCGGGGCAAGGGCCTGCATGACGGCCTCCGAGGTCTTGCGGGTGGCAACGTCCTTGGTGTCGGCGGGGTAAACCGGCAGCGCCGATTCCCAGCCCGTGGGAAGCTTTCCGGTCATAAGGCGTTTGAACTCGGCGGCAAGATCGGGAAATCTCTGCGCATAGTCCTCATAAGCCTTTTCCCACGCGCTCTCGCCGGCCTCGCCCTGCTTTTTGTTTTCACGAAAATACGCGGATACCTCCTCAGGAACAAAAAAAGCCGGCTCCACGGGCCAGCCGAGGTTTTTCTTCGCCGCCTGCAGCTCTTCCTGGCCCAGGGGAGAACCGTGTGCATCGGCAGTCCCCTGCTTATGCGGCGCGCCATACCCTATATTTGTACAGACGAAAAGTATGGAAGGACGCTCCTTGTCTGCCTTCGCCCTTTCCAGCGCCCGGTCAATGGCGTTCACGTCGTTCCCTTCCTTCAGGCATTCCACACGCCATCCGCAGGCTTCAAAACGCTTGCCAATATCTTCGGTAAAAGAGAGGGCGGTAGAACCCGCCAGGGATACGCCGTTGTCATCATACAGAACAATCAGCTTGCCCAGGCCCAGGTGCCCGGCAAGGGAACAGGACTCATAGGTGACGCCCTCCATCAGATCGCCGTCACTGGCGATGACGTAAGTAAAGTGATCCACGATACTGTGGCCGGGCCGGTTGTATGTTGCCGCCAAATGCGCCTCCGCCAACGCCATGCCCACGGCATTGCTGATCCCCTGTCCCAGAGGCCCCGTCGTCACTTCGACGCCGGAACGTGCATCACGCTCCGGATGTCCCGGCGTTCTGCTCTCCCATTGCCGGAACGATTCCATATCCTGAAGGGAAAGATCATATCCCGCCAGATGAAGGAGGGCGTAAAGGAGCATAGAGGCGTGACCTGCCGAAAGAACGAAACGGTCGCGGTCCGCCCATTGGGGGTTTGCCGGATTGTGTTTCAAATGCCTGGTCCAAAGGGCATAGGCCATCGCCGCCGCGCCCATGGGCATGCCCGGATGCCCTGATTTTGCCTTTTCCACGGCATCGGCCGCAAGAAAACGGATGGTGTTAATGCACTGCTCGTCAATCGTATCCTTCTGGATCATCTCATCTCTCCTTAATGTATAATAACCGCTCTATTGTTCCCGACAGCGTCAGGCGCTGCGACGGGTTAAATCTTCTTTATGTGTATTCCCTGAAGCCGTCAAGCAACTGCCGAAATGAGGCAGGCTTGAATTTCTCAAAGCTTTCCTTGTCCACGTAAACGAAGTCGTACGCCACGTCCGTCTGCGCCCGGTTGATGTCTTCGCACCATTGCCGCAACCGAGCCATTTTCTGCCGGTAAAATGTTGCTCTGGGCGGCATAGGCCCGCAGGCCCACAATGGTGGTGACATTGCGCACGTCCCGGAACTCCTTCACCTTGCGGCGCAGCACCGGCACCAGCGGCGGCATGAGTTTGTCCATGCTGCTTTCCCTAAGCGCCTCATCGGCGGGAAACCAGCGGATGCCCGGGTCGAGAATCGCGTGCGGGGATTGCGGAAAGTCTTTATGCAGCGCCATTATTTGTCCTTCCCTTCAGCTTCGGGGCGATCAGTTCCGCTCTGGTTTCCGCTTCGTTCATGGGTTGTAAACTCCGATTCTCCAAACACCTTTTTCACGGAAAGCCGGAATCGTCTGTCGGCGGGCGGCATTAAGCAGGGTGTTGAGCGATTTCCGGCCCTTTTTCGCGCAATCGGCAAGCGTGGTTATCTCCTCGCCGCGCAGATAGGCAATTCTTTTGTGCAGCGACTCCGTCAGAGCGAGGGTGACAATCTTCTCCATTGTTTTGGCATTTTTTGCTTTGCTATATTCATTAAACGAGGCGTAATAAACCCGCTTCTCTTTATCCCGAATGATGATGCCGGGGAAACCCAAGCGCCTGAGCTGGAAATTGATGATTACCCGACCCATTCTGCCGTTGCCGTCGCAAAACGGATGGATCGTTTCGAAATCAAGATGGAATTTGGCGATCTTGTCGGCAAAGTAATTAATGTGGTCGGCGGCAAATTCCCGCAGCATTGTCTCCATCATGGGTACGACCCGTTCCGGCGCCGGCGCGATATGGGTTCCCACACGGACGTATTCGCCCGTGGCGCGGAAACGCCCCGCAATCGCATCGTTGACATTGCCGAGCAGCATTTTGTGCAGAAGCAGAATCATCTCCAGAGAAAGTTCCGCTGCCTGCGCTTTGCTTTTGGTATATTCCATCACCCGGGCGAGATTTTTCGCTTCAAAAACTTCCCGCACCGAGACATGACGGGAAACTTCCATCTCCAGCAGAATGCGCTCCGTCTCCTTCAGCGTCAGCGTCGAATTCTCGATGGCGTTGGAATTGAAAACGCTTTCCGAAAGCTCGGCTTCATCAATGATGGCCAGTAAAGATTCTTTGCCCTGGGCAAGCCGGTCGTATTCGGCCTTCAGGTCTTTGAGAGCGTTTTTTACAGGATTCGTTGTTGCCATGGATATAAACCATACCTGATTAACTGGTATTTGTCAAAACATCGTTAATTTAACATGAAACAGGTGCAAATTAACGTTTTTTATGGAGCTGTCGGCCGCGAAAATCGAAAAAGTCTCCTTGCATTTCACTATCTTTCGGCTTTTCCGCGCGCGGCTCGTCCACCTGTTCGATCACCTGAAACGGCAGGACGATATTGCAGACCTCGCTCGTCTTCCCGTTCCAGACCAGTTCGACCTCGCGCTTGTCCTCAA
This sequence comes from uncultured Syntrophales bacterium, assembly GCA_964614365.1. GTDB lineage: Bacteria > Desulfobacterota > Syntrophia > Syntrophales > JACQWR01 > JACQWR01. Next base: position 8,146 of record CAZTLA010000087.1, read on the forward strand.
ACAGCAGGAAGCGGCACTTCTCCGGCAGCGCTTTGTCCGCTTCCAGAAAGCGGATGATCTCCTGTTGTTCCTGTTCAGTCAGTCGCGGCATGAATAGCCTCTTTTTCTCTTGCACCTGCCGATAAACTGGAACCACGGGCGATTCCCTGTTTACACCGCTGTCTTCCGGTACGATTCCAGACCGATGTCGGCCGCGCCCAGAAGAGCGGCACGAGGATTCAGTACGACATATACCGGCGAGCGTCCCACGAAATTGGACAAACGCCCCTTGCGCCGGAAAGCCCCCATAAATTTGCTTTTCTCCAAAAACGGCAGGATGCGCGGAGCGATGCCTCCCGCCAAATAGATCCCGCCGGTTGCCAGTATCCGCAGGGCCAGGTTGCCCGCTTCCGCCCCCAGAATCGCCAGGAAAAGAGCCAGTGTTTTCACGCAGAGGCCGCAGTATCGCCCGCTGTCGAGAGCGGCATTCACGATAACGGGAACCGCATCGGGGGCGGCGGCAAGCTCCTCGGCAAGCCAGGGTGGTTCTTCTTCGTTAATTCGATCCCTCAAAAACCGGTAAATATCCGGGATTCCCAGGCCGGAGCAGACATGGTCGTAGCTCACGTGTTCATACTGCTCCCGCAGGAAGCGGAGCAACTCTATTTCCGGAACGCTGTTCGGCGCAAAGTCCGCGTGTCCGCCTTCGGAGGCATATTCCCGGTAATGCTCGCCATCCCACAGCAAAAAGGCTTCGCCAAGCCCGGTGCCGGGGGCAATGACGCCGATATTCCCCTCCGGAACCGCCTCGCCTTTATTGAGGACGTGCAAGTCCCCGGGGGGAAGAGCAGGTATTGCGCGAGCGGTAGCCACAAGATCATTCACCAGGCTGACCGCGACAATATGCAGTTCGCCGCGAAGCCGTTCCGCATCTATAACCCAGGGCAGGTTCGTGATCGCGGTCGGACGACCCGCGACAACCGGACCTGCTACGCCGAAACAGGCCCTCTCCACCGGCATCTTCATCTCATCGAGAAATTGCCGGACGATAGTTTTCAGATCTGGATACCGGGCATTTTCAAATGTTGCCTCGGCCAAGGCATGGAGCGATCCCGATTCCGGGGAAAAGATGCCCAGACTGGTTTTGGTGCCTCCAACGTCTCCCGCCAGCAACATAAACTACTACTCCTATCAGGCTGTTGAATTCATCAGTTCATCTTGCAGCCACTTCAGGTAATCTTCGCTCCCGGCCAGAATGGCGGTTGCGATTATCTCCGGTGTCTCATAGGGATGCACTTCCCTGATAGCCTTTTCAACCTCATCGAACAAGTCCTCCCTGCTCTTTATGAGGCACTGCCATTCCTCGGCCGTCTCCACCTTCCCCTTCCACCGATACGTGCTCATAACGGGTCCCGTGATCTGAACACAGGCCGCCAGCTTCTTCTCCACCAGGAAGCGGGCGATGTTCTCGGCGTCTTCCCGTTTTTCCGTCGTCGTCAGAACCTGAATGAATTTCCTCATGGCACGCTATTGGGTATCCTTCCCCTGGTGCATTCATACATCATAATCGCCGCCGCCTGCGGCAGACTGAGCGATTCGGCGCCGCCTGTCCCGGGAATGCGCCATTTCTCCCCGGCGAGACTGAGCAGAGAATCGGGCAGACCGTGGCTCTCGCTGCCCAGCAGAAGAGCCGTATTCCCTGTGCAGGGATGGGGCGTGATTCCCTCATTCACCCGGCTCGCAATGAGAAAATACCGTTTCCGGATTTCCGGCAGCACACCAAAAAAGTCCACATCCGGGATCACCGTAAGGTGGAAAATACTGCCCATGGAGGACCTCACCACTTTGGGGTTGGTAAAATCCACCGATCCGGCGCTGATCACGACCGCCCCGAACCCGAACCAGTGGGCGCTGCGCAACAGGGCGCCAAGATTATTGGGATTGTTTATCCGGTAGGCAAACAGGGCATGCCCGGACTCCGGCAAATCAGAAATAGAAGCGGGACAGGACAAGGCGGCAACGGCCATGATCCCTTCGGGGTTTTTATCCTGACTTAACTTCCTCCATTGTGTTGCCGTTAGATTGTATACTTCTCTACTCTCGGGCAGTACGGAAAGGATGGCGTCCCAACGGTCCCTTTTTTCATCCATCACCAGAATGGCGCGGACTTCCCAGGCGCTCTTCAGCAATTCGCCTACAACCTTAAATCCCTCTGCCAGGAGAATCCCTTCCCGGCTGCGGGTCTCCGCCGAATTCAAATTGCCCCACAGTTTCAACTGAGACTTCGACGGTTTGTGCGGCGCCGCGGGAGGCATCATCTCACACCATTTCCGGAGTTTGACGCGGAGTTCACTGCCGGTCATCTGCTCGTCTTATCGGGTCTGCGATTTCCGCAGCATAAATATGCCAAGGCCGGAAAGTATCATCAAAACGCACAAGAGCTGCCCCATCGTCAGACCGACCAGGACGAAGCCCAGATGGCCATCCGGCTCCCGGAAGAACTCGATGAAGAAACGAACGAGACCGTAACCGATAATGTACAGAGAAAACAGGAAGCCGTCGAAAGGACTCTTCTTTCTGATGCTCCAGAGAAGGACAAAAAGTACGATCCCCTCGAAAAAAGCCTCGTACAACTGGGAAGGATGGCGGAGTTGATGTGAAGAATCAAAGGGGAAATACATGCCCCACGGCGCGTCCGTGGCGCGACCGAACAGCTCGCCGTTGATGAAATTGCCGATCCTGCCGAAGGTATATCCCAGGGGAACGGCAGGGCAGAAGAGATCGGCAAGATTCCAGAAATTGAGAACATGCCTGCGGCAATAAATCAGGGAAACAACCAGGATGCCGATGGCGCCGCCATGGTAGGACATGCCGCTGATCCCCACAAAGTGGATGCCGCCGCTGAAACTGAAGGGCAGCAGTATCTCCAGGGGATGCCACAGATAGTAGGCCAGATTGTAAAACAGGACATATCCCAGTCTGGCGCCGATGATGAGACCGGAGATACCCCAGAAGAAAACATCCTGTATCGTTTCCGTCGAGTAGCGGTAGTTTTCCCGCCGTATACGGTACATAACCAACCCGTAGGTCAGGAAAAAGGCGACAAGGTACATCACGCTGTAGTAACGGAGCTGGAAGGAGCCGATTTCCAGAATGCTGGGACTTAGGTGTTCAGGCACATGCTGCCAGGCGGCGATCCAGTGATTCATGCCGGGATAATCCTCAACTCGCTAATATGAATTTCCTTTCAGCGCCTCAATATAAAGCTGGGCGGAAAAGGCAGCCGTGGCGCCGTCGCCGCAGGCCGTAACTACCTGGCGGAGAAGTTTATTGATGCAGTCTCCACAGGCGAAGATGCCCTTGGCCGATGTCTGCATATTACCGTCCGCAACAATATAGCCGCCGCCGTCAAGGCTCACGATATTCCGGAACAAATCCGTGTTGGGCGTCAGGCCGGCGAAGATAAAAATTCCCTCCACGGGCAGGTCTCTTTCCTCACCGGGAGATTTTACGCTCTTGATCTTCACCGTCTCGACGAAGGTGCTGCCCCGTATTTCCTCGACCACACTGCTCCAGGCAAACTCGATCTTCTTGTTGGCAAAGGCCCGTTTCTGAAGGATTCCCGTGGCGCGCAGACGGTCGCGCCGGTGGATGACGGTGACCTTCCTGGCAATGTTGGCAAGGAAAAGGGCCTCCTGGATTGCCGTATCTCCGCCGCCCACCACGGCAACATCCTTGCCTCGGTAAAAGGGGCCGTCGCAGGTCGCACAGTTGGATACTCCTTTGCCCATAAAACCCTCTTCCCCGGGGACGCCGAGTCTGAGCCATTTTGCCCCCGTGGCGAGAATAACGGCAAGGGTATCATAACCGCCGACATCAGAAACTATCTGCCATCCGTCCATGTCGCCGAGACGTTTCCCGGCGACAGCAGTGACGTCGCCCGATGTTACTTCCAGGCCAAACTGAACAGCCTGTTGTTTAAACCGTTCTATGAGTTCGAAACCGCCGATCCCTTCGGGGATGCCGGGGTAATTTTCTATCAAGTCTGTGACGGTAATCTGGCTGACCGTGGAGCTGCCTTGTATCAGCAGGACCCTGGCTCCGGCTCTCGCCGCGTACAGCCCCGCCGTGAACCCCGCCGGTCCGCCACCGATAATCACGATATCATACACATTGGGAGGCACGAGCTTTTCCGTCATACCACGAACTCCTTGACCGTAAATTTTTCGCAACGCCCGTCAGCACTCGTTGATGGAAGGGGAAATCAGCACCATAAGGCGGACATGTATTTAAACGATATGGACGGTTTTGTAAAGCCCAAGATAGATACCCATCAGGCAAGCGGCGAAGAATCTTTTGTTCTTCCCGAAAAG
>CAZTLA010000088.1:0-12401 GCA_964614365.1 uncultured Syntrophales bacterium
GCCTCTCATCTTTTCTCGGTGTCCCTGTGGTTAAGGACTTTTGCAAGAGGCTCATCTGTCAAAAAAGGTTTTTTTCAAACTTGATTTGGACAGCCTTGCCATCCTAAAAATTCGCATATTGAAACTTTGATTTAATCTCTCCAGGAACAGGGATATAATTTGTAACTGAACTATAGCCCAATGTCAGGGTCACAGTGGTGTAATCTGGATTGGTCGCATCCACAGTCACAGTGGGGGTATCCTTTAATTCATAGGCGCTGAGAAGGGCGGTCACTTTATCTTCTGCAGCGGCCGCTTTGCCTGTTGAGCTCATGGCGCCTGCCCTCGCAGCCTCGTATGTTATCTGTTGCACCTGGTAAGACTTTAAAAAGAAGATTCCATATTCTGCAATGGCTATAATGAGCATGAGCAATATCGGCAGTATAAGGGCAGCCTCTACAGCAGCGGCTCCTTTTTCACCTGTTATCTTTCGCATCCGTTACCCCCCCCCAGGGCTGTTTGATCTCTTGAGTTTATTCAGCGCCGGCTCGTATCCTCTGTTCACTGTAACAGCCATCTCATACATCTCCGCCGCCCCATTCCCATCGCCGTTTAATTCATGCATCAAACCAAGGGTGTAATAGACCTCATGGAGGGGAAATGCCTTTATCATGGTCTCCTTTGCCTTTTCATAATCCTTTTTCATGCCGTAGGCAAAGGCGATGTTTTTAAGGAAATCGCCGGTGCGGGATAACCTGTAGGCAATGGTAAATGATCCGATTGCCCTATCCGGTTCCTTTTCGGCCAGGAAGATAAGACCAAGGTCATTATGGTATCTTGCGTTGGCCGGTTCTTTTTCTATAGCCTTTGTCATTGCATCCATAGCCTCCCCTGTCTTATAGATCTTTGCATAGGTGAGGCCAAGACCGTGGTAAAGCATGCCGCTTTCTTTTTCAAGCCTTAACCCGTTCTCCAATGCCTCAATAGATTCATCATACCTCCCCACATTTCTGCAGGCTGTTCCAAGGTAGAACCAGTAAAGCGGGTTTTTCACCTCGTTCTTTTCCATCCTTTTCAGTTCCATGACAGCCACATCAGGGATACCCGCATCTATGGCAGCCTTTATATGGACAAACTTATCGTCGCCATAAGACAGGGCAGATAGAATAAAGACGAATATTACGGATGCAGTTATCTTTTTCATCTTGCTGCCCCGCCAAGCGCCTTGATAAGCTGAGAAAACGGAGGGTATGCGGCAAGCAGAAGGATGCACGGCAAAAATCCGAGCACAAGAGGTATGGAAATATAAACGGCGAGTTTTGACGCCCTCTCTTCAGCCTTTATAACCCTTAGCTTTTCCATCTCCATCATCGTTGCCTTGAGAGAATCCTCTATAGGCGTTCCCAACTCCTGGGCCTGAAAGATATTGGAAAAGGCCTCTCTCATAACTGCCGTTTCAGGGAACTTGTCTAAAACCTTTACAGCTTCTGAATAATGGACCCCGCTGTCTATCTTTGAAATAATCTCCTTTAAATATTTTCCTATCTTGAATTCGCACTGGGTGATGGAGGAATACGCCCTCCCCATGCCGCTCCTCACGGAAAGACCGGAATGGATATATAACAGGAAAAGGAGGAGAAAATACGAGGTCTCTGTGGGTATATCAAGGACTTTCAGGAAGAGCTTTTCCTTAAACTTCTCAAACAGCTTTAAACCACGCTCTCCAAGGGTTTCAGCAGGACCTGGAGCAGACAGCAGTCTGTCCTCAAAGGCCTTTTTTGTCAGATAGTTAAAAACAACATAAGCCGTAATTGCCGCAGTAGAAAACGAGATTAAAGCTGCCAGTAGTATAATCATATCCTTACCCTTATCAGCCTTAAAGAAAGGACCAAACCAAAGAGATAAAAGGCAACGGCAAGAAACAGGCCAATCCTGCCATCGCTCGAGAGGAAAAAATTCAGATACTGCGGGTTTATCCACATCATGACGGCTGCCAGCGCCGGAGGTAAAAAGGACAGGATCAGGACACTTATCCGCCCTTCTGTCATAAGTGAGGAAACCCTGTCCCCGGCTACTGATAACCGCCTCATATTTTCCTCAAGAAGATCGAGAAGCTCAACAATATTCCCGCCCACCTCCACATGGGCCTCTATAACAGAGGCAAGAAATATCAGGTCGGGGAGGTCAAGCCGCTTCCCTTCTTTAAAGATGGTTTTTTCAACAGGTTCTCCAAGGGTATAGCTCACATGGTATATCTTCTTAAAGACTTCCCTTATCTGCGGGGATGCGGAGTATTCCATCACATTCTTTACGGCCCCGTGGAGAGGAAGCCCTGCCTTTGCAGCCATCTTCATTATGCTCAGCGCGTTAGGAAAATTTTTGACGATCTCCTTTTTTAGCCTTGCATCCCTCTGTTTTTTGATAAGAAAAACAACGGCTGCAGCGATAATTATAAAAATACCCGCCCTTATGAAAAAGGCAGAGGCTGCAATCAGCAGGAAAAGTATATAAATCCTGTATTTTTCCAGAAAAGAGGAGAGTCCTCTTTTGCCTTCCTTTTCCTCGGGCGCAAAGATTTTTATAAAATCGCCTCTCCGCTCGTCAAATCCGGCATAAACAAAATAGGCGACAACGGATGATGCAATGCTGGCCAGGATGAGAATAATGATGCCGCCCAGCCCCATATTTAACCCTTCCTGAGGATGCCTTTTATCGCATCCGTCTGCATGCCGCTCAGCGCTATTTTATCCATAAGTTTGTTTGAGAGACTGTCTTTCATGCAGTGGAAATTCCCTGTCACCCTTCCTTCTGCCACAGGGCCTGGAGTAAACCTGAATATATCATCTATGATGAATCTGTTATTCTCAACCCCCACAATCTCCGTTATCTGGATTATCTTCCTTTCCCCTGTAACGAAGCGGGCGAGATGTATGACAATATCTATGGAGCGGCTTATTATCGCTTTAAGGGTGGCCTCAGTAATTTCGTAGCCTGTCAGCATTGCCATAGTTTCAAGCCTGTGAAGGGAATCAAGCGCGGAATTGGCATGAACGGTTGTAATTGATCCGGCATGACCCGTATTCATGGCCTGGAGCATATCCCATACCTCCGAGCCCCTTACCTCGCCCACAATTATCCTGTCAGGCCTCATCCTGAGGCAGTTTATCACAAGCTGCCTCTGGCTTACCCCTCCCTTCCCCTCCACATTCGGGAGTCTTGTCACAAGCCGTACCATATTGGGTTGTGATATCATGAGCTCAAAGGAATCTTCTACAGTGATAATCCTTTCGCTCTGTGGTATGAACTTTGAAATCGCATTGAGAAGGGTGGTCTTTCCGGTCCCTGTGCCGCCTGAGACCAGGATATTCAGCTTCCCTTCTATGCACAGCCTCAAAAACTCCCCCATTTCCGCTGATATGGATCCGATGTCTATCATTTGTTTCAGACCTGTGACAGACCTCATGAACTTTCTTATTGAGACTGAAGGGGCAAAGGCGACAGGCGGGATTATAGCGTTTACCCTGGAATTGTCGGAAAGAAAGGCGTCAACCATAGGGGCGCTTTCATCAATCCTTCTGCCGGCAGCGCCAACAAGTTTCCTTATGGTATGCATCAAATGCTCCCTGCCGCGGAATCTGGCCTTTACCCGCTCAAGCCTTCCATATCTTTCTATGAAGACATCCGCCGGGCCGTTTACGATAATATCCGAGATGGTTTGGTCTTTAAGCAGCGGTTCAATCGGGCCGAATCCTGTCAGCTCATTTATTATCTCCCCTACAATCCTCTGCCTCTCATGAAAGGTAAGGGGGGTGCTGCTAAGCTCGTCTTTTGCAATAACAGCTATCTCTTCCCTTAAAGTAACTGCGTCTGTTCTTTCTATCTCATCCAGGCTTATCCTCTCTATGATCTTCTGCAGTATCGCTTCCCTCAGCTCCTCATGAATCCTGAACCTCTTTGTTGTGCCCTCCATGGCGGTCATATTTTATTCCCTTACAAAGGCCTTTATAATATTTTTTGCCACAGATTCTACGCCGGCTGCAAAGGCATGACTATCTCCCGCAGTAACAGGCCTCCTCTCAAACTCCAATTTGCTGACCATCTTATATTCATCCGGAATGGTAAAAGAAATCTTTCTGCCATAGACAGACTCCAGTGTGTTCAATGAATGCTCCTTTCTGAATCTGTTTGCAATCAACTCCGTATCCTTTTCCTTGCCTAACCTTTTAAGCAGGTTCAGCAGGCTTATAGACACCTTCATGGGCACCATTTCCTGGGCTACCACCACATATATCCTGTCGGAAAAAGTAAGCACCGGCAAAAATGTCTCTGCCAGAGACTCTCCGAGATTGAATATCGTTATATCGTGCTGCATGGATATATAGGAGAGCACCTTAATATATTCCTCCTCGCTGAACTTTGGGGTATACATACCCCACTCTGTGGTCGGTATAATGGTAATGCCTGCCGCCCTGTTCCCGATCAGCAGCGAGTTTAAATCCACATTTTCACCGCCATATATCTCTGTTATTAAATCCTGCACGGTAAGCAGCTTCCGGGTGTCATCTATTCCCATCCTGATGGCTGCGTCATTCTTATAGCAGTCGCAGTCTATAATGCATATCCGGAGATTTTCATATAGCCTTTTGAGGGTATATGCCACATTAATGACAAGAAATGTCGCTCCTGTGCCGCCGCTCCCCATAAATGCCACGCTCTTTGAAAGGTGTCCCTTCAGGCCTTGGTATATTGCGCTCAGGCATGTCTCGGCCTCGTCAGGTCGTTGATAGAAAAAGATATCATCCGCTCCGGCCCTGAAGACCCCCAGAATGAAATCGCTTTCCTTTTTTCTCCTGCTCAGCACATAAACATGCCCCCCTTTTCTAAGCTTTTTGACAAGGGCGAGGGTAAGAAGGAAGTCTATCTCCTTTCCTGTATCTACGATGACCAACGGCTCATCATTGCTGCTTTCAGCAAGCATAGTGATGAGTTCTTCCAGATCGGATACAGGTTTTATGCCGAGCGAAGCCAGCCTTTCGCTGCCCGTTGCCTCAATAATCTCATTAAGTTTGCCGTATAGATACATAATCTCTATCCCAAAAAATGCGTGCGTATTGTCAAAATCTAACCACAGAGAACACAGAAGAAGAAAAGGGTTTTAAACGGAATAAAGTCAATAATTTCAACCTGACCGCCGTTCGCCCTGAGCTTGTCGAAGGGTGATTTGTCGCTTTTTACGACTTCGTCAATGTTGAGTCTCTTGCAAAACTGTTTTGCAAGCGCTTAGAAACAGATTCCCGCTCAAAAACTCTGCGGGAATGTCAGAATTGGGACTTTTGCATAAACCTCTGTTTATAATCTGTTAAGCAAAAAATCCTTCCATGTGAATTCTTTGAGCTGAATATCCCCGGGCAGATTGATATCCTCTTTTGTTGGAGCGATAAATTGCGGTTTAATGACAGCTATCAACTCCCTTTCATCGTCTGAGTCCTGAATATTTCTGAAAAACACACCGAGCACAGGGATATCCCCAAGAAGCGGCACCTTATTCATATTTTTCAAATGCTTGGTGTAAAAAAGCCCGCCCACCATGATATTTTCATTGTCTGAAATGGTGACCTCTGTTTCAATCTTTCTGGTTTCAATGGCAGGGATGGTTGTCCCCAAAATCGAAACACCCCTTTCATCGCTTAAATCGCCTGATTCCGCCAGCACCTTAAGGGCCATCCTCCCGTCCCCGATCACCTTAGGCAAAAATTCCAATTTTACGCCGAAATCCTTCCATTGTATGGCAACAACGCCGCCCTGCTGCGGAACAGGAACAGGAATGGAGCCGCCGACAAATATATTTGCGGTCTTTCCGTCATCTGCAATGACCGATGGATTGGAGAGTGTCCTGGCCACATTATTCCCTTCCATGATGCTTAAGATAGCGTCAATATCCCCTATCTTTGCCAGTATCTGAAACGCCTTTTCTATAGGCGTGCTGACAGATAGCTCAATGGGGGCGGCGCCGAATGTAAAACCTTTCAGACTGCCCGGGGCGAATGCGCCTACAGAGGCAGAGTTCCCTGCGCCGAAGATATTGAACCCGAATGACCTTAGTTTGGTTCTGTTGACCTCAACTATCTTTACTTCGAGCTTTACCTGCTTAAAGTCTGCAAGCCTCGTGGAATTCACTATCTTATTGGAATAGCCCTTAAGATAAATGAGGATGCCGTCAAGATCGCTGTTGCTTCCCACCCTGCCTTCAATGAATAATGTCTCATCTTCTGCCCAAACGCTGACGTTGCTTCCCGGGAAGAGCCTCTTTAAATCCGCATTCATTGTATCGAGTGTAAAGGCCGCTTCTTTCCCAACCTTCACGCTGTATATTATCAGCCTGCCGCTTTTCAAAACCATTGTTACATCAGAACTGCCGGCCTTCATTGCAGTTATGAGCAGTTTCTTCTTTCCTGCGGTGGCCACCTTTACCGCCTCCGGATTGCTTACTATAACCTTTGAAGTGTCCGGCGCATCAATAGTCTTTGCCTGCCCCTCAAGCAGGAAAATCGTCTCTTCCCTGCCGGCATGATCCTCAATGATAGTAACGCCGGTTAAACCAGGGGCGATCTCCCTGGTGAAATTGGACAAGGAATTAGCCTCTGGAACCCTTGCGGTGTCTTCTGCGCCGGAATTTGCCGGAAATATAATCAGTAACAGAGATACGCTTATGGATAATTTTTTCGCCGTTAAACCTTCCTTCACCTATTTAACCTCCACTATCTCTATCTTTCCGGCCGACTTTATCCGGGCCTTAATGGATATTGCCTCAGGTTTCTTATCAGCGGCATAAAGTTCTGATGCTGTAAGAGAGGTGGGGTGATAGATGGAATTGTCTTCACCGCCCCGCAGGGCAAGCATATACTCCCCGGCTTTATATATAAGCGAAAGTTTCTGCACATCCTCCAGCCTTATGAGCAAAGTAACATATTGGTCCCTTTCCCCTTCTTTATAATTGCTGAAAATGACCTCTACTGCCTGAAGGATGACCTTTGCGGTCTTTTCCCTGAGCGAAGTATAGACGCCTATAATGTCTACCCTGTCCCCGGGTTTAATCATGCCTCCCACGCCTGAGACGCTGTCAACCCGGAGCGCCGCTGCCACATATCCCGGAGGAATTGTTCCTGTTGTTTTGCCAGGCTCGGGCGCAAATGCCAGGGCATTTATAATCTCCCCCTGTTTTACAATGCGGGAGGTCTTCTTCCCTTTAAGCTCGTTCGGATCAACAAATACACCAGGAGGGAGGGTCTTGCTTAAAATTGTTATACGGCTGACATCATCCTGCGTGATTTCTTCTTTTTGAGGTATGTCCCTTGCGGCGATTAAGATATTCAGCCCTTCACCTGCCCTTTCAGGGCCTTTGGCTCTCATGGCAAAGAAAAAAGGCAGCGATATGATGAGGGCCGCCATAAGCCCCGCTGCCATTGATACAATTACCCTCTTTTCCAGTTTAATCTTCATTCCTATCCAAGCATAAGCTAATCTCAATGGCCTTTTCCCCCCTTTGATGCCATCCTATTAACCACTTAAAATAAGTTCACAAGGGGGGTGTTAAAAACCTCGCTAATCCTACCCAACCAATGTTACTACGGTGTTATTGCAGTCGTAATAGCGGTAAACATTGCGGTAATCTGTGTCCTCATTGTTATTACTGCTGCTGCTATCGCTGCTGCTAAAAGTCCTACAACGAGGGCGTATTCTACAGCGGTCGCCCCTTTTTCCTCCCTGAGTTTTTCCATTATTGCCGTGTATCCTCTGATGATCCTCTCCATGAATATCACCTCCTTTCTTTTTATTTTTTATTACTAATGAGTTCATTTGTAAGAAGACATAAATTTTATAAAATCTCCCCTGCCCCCTCTTTGCCAAAGAGGGGAAAAGCAAGTCCCCCTTTGAAAAAGGGGGATTGAGGGGGATTTTGAGATGACAAATACAATGTCGTCATACTAATGTCCTCCTTAGTAAGTAAGACCTGATATATCAATTTTGTTTATAATAGCGCTTTTCTTAAAACCTGTCAACTACAAAAACAAGGCTGTGTGTGCGACAAAAAAGAAAGTAGGCAGCATCTATATCCCCCCTCCTGCAAGGGTTTATGCCCTGTGGATAGAGGATTGAGGTCGGGATGGGTCTCCTATTGGGAACGCTGCCAAATGTTTAACAGGCATGGGTTAAGGCGTTTTTCCTTTCCCATTGTGGATATGGCGCTATCCCCATAGTTGTGTCCTGGATGCACTGTTATGGAATCGTTGAGGTTTTTAAGTCTGTTCATGGTCTTTCTAAACTCGGAACCGTCTCCTCCCGGAAGGTCTGTCCTTCCGCAGCTCCCTACAAACAGCGTATCACCCGTAAAAAGGTTATCTCCCACCATAAGGCAGATAGAGCCTGGTGAATGTCCCGGAGTGTGAATAACTTCAGCGGACACCTTTCCGAGGTCTAAAGTATCTCCATCGTTCAGCTTCATATCGGCCCCTGGAGGGAAGAAGTGTCTCAGGTATTTTGCCTCTGCCTCGTGAATGGCGATAACGGCGCCTGAGAGTTCCTTCATCGTTCTGTTCCCGTTCACATGGTCTTCATGGCAGTGGGTGTTTACTATGAATTTAATGGTTATCCCATCTTCTCTGGCGATTTCGTAAACCCTCTCAGGCTCCCATGAAGGGTCAATAACCATCCCTTCCCCTGTATCCGGGTCTCCGATGATATATGCAAAGTTGAGCATTCCGCCGACCTCAACCTGTTTAATAATCATGTCTCCTCCCTTTCTGGGGTTTCCTGAGTTTTTCTCAAGTGGTATTTAAATCTATCGTAGAAACAGGGCTTTAGCCCTGTTATTAAGTCGCGATTTTTTCCCACGTTCCAACAGACCTGAAGGTCTGTTTCTACAAAAGAAAAAAGAGACTGACTTTAAAAATTAGGAAACTCCAGTGACATTACCTGTTGATTTTCAGACAGAAGTATATAAAATAAAGAACGTTTGCGCAAATATATTCTGGAGGTGACGGTTGAGAGATTCGAGGGTCGAAAAACTTGCAGATATCCTGGTCAACTACTCTGCAAAGATAAAAAAAGGGGACACAGTCCTTATAAGAGGCGATGAGCTTGGCAAGCCCCTGCTCCTTGAGGTTTACAGAAAGGCGCTGGAGGCAGGCGGGAACCCGCTGACAAGTCTGACCTTTGAAGAGATGAACAAGATATTTTACGACTGCGCATCGGAGGAGCAGCTTTCCCATACCTCCAGAATAAGGCTTTATGAGGCAAAGAACTGTGATGCGGCAATCATTATCCATGCCCCTGCCAACAGCAAGGCGTTAAGCGCCGTAGACCCTTCAAAGATGAGCATGAAGAGCAAGGCAAATAAAGCTGTAAGTGAGATCATAGTGAACAAGAAGAGGTGGGTGCTCGCCAACTATCCCACCCAGGCACTTGCGCAGGATGCAGAGATGTCTCTCGATGAGTACGAAGAATTTCTGTTCAGCGCAACAAACCTTGACTGGGCAAAGGTAGACAGGGAGCAGGAAGGTATAAAGAAGGTCATTGACAGGGGGAATACGATATGTATAGTTGGAGAGGATACAGACCTGACCTTCAGCATAAAGGGAAGGAAGGGGATAAAGTGCTCGGGGAGCTGCAATATGCCTGACGGCGAGATATTCTATGCGCCTGTTGAAAACTCCGCAAACGGTCATATATATTATGAATTCCCGGCCATACACGGCGGTAAAGAGGTTTCCGGGATACGCCTCGGATTCGAGAAGGGGAAGGTAGTGAAGGCCACTGCTGAAAAGAACGAGGAGTATCTCTTTGCAATGCTGGACACTGACAAGGGGGCCAGGTTTATTGGAGAATTCGGAATAGGGACTAATTACGGAATCAAGAAATTTACGAAGGACATCCTCTTTGATGAAAAGATTGGGGGCACTATTCACCTTGCCCTCGGACGGTCTTACAAGGAGTCCGGAGGGAAGAACGACTCCGCCGTCCACTGGGATATGATCAAGGACCTGAGGGACAGGGGAGCGATATATCTGGACGGGAAAAGGATTCAGGAGAACGGGAAGTTTCTGATTTAGCAGGGGCAATCCGGCGGGTTGCCCTATTTGGGCGAGGCGCCGCCTCGCCCTTACAATACCGGGGTTTATATGCGAATTCTTGTTGTTGAAGACGAAAAGAAGGTTGCCTCCTTGTTAAAGATGGGGCTCCAGGAGGAAAGCTACGCAGTTGATGTTTCTTATGATGGAGAAGAGGGGGGGGTTCTGGCAGAAACAAACCCTTATGACCTGATTATTCTTGACATCATGTTGCCGAAAAAGAGCGGGCTTTCCGTCCTCCTGGGACTTCGGGACAAGGGGATAAACACGCCTGTGCTCCTTCTGACTGCCAGAGGGACTGTTGAGGATAAGGTTGAAGGGTTGAATGCAGGGGCAGATGATTATCTTTCAAAACCTTTTATGTTTTCCGAACTCCTGGCAAGGGTCAGAAGCTTGTTAAGGAGAGGTGGAGAGAAGTCGCCGGTATTGAAGTTTGCAGACCTGACCATGGACCCCGTGACCCGAAAGGTAACAAGGAGCGGGGTTGATATTATGCTCACAAGCAAGGAGTATTCGCTGCTTGACTACTTTTTGCGCCGACCGAATCAGGTGTTAACCAGGACCATGATCTCAGAGCATGTCTGGGAGTCAGATTTCGATGCCGTGACCAATGTCATCGACGTTTATGTAAAACACCTTCGCAACAAGATAGATAAGGAATTTGAAAAGAAGCTTATCCACACCGTCTGGGGTGTGGGTTATATATTAAAGGAATAAAATGGCACGCTCCAGCATCAGGTTCAAGCTGACTATATGGTATGCGGCAGCGATGGGGGTGGTGCTGCTCTTTTTCAGCGCGATACTTTATGTCACCATGACGCGGGCGCTGTATGCCGAGATGGACGCCAAGATAAAGGCAATGGCGGAGGTGACTGCTTCCTCTGGCAACAAACTCGCCGGACATTTTAATCTTACCCAGTTGGAAAGCATACTGGAGGAAAAGCTCGGTTTCAGGATACCTGGGAAGTTTATTCAGATCCTCGACAATACAGGCTCGCTTGGGCAGGCCTCAGTAAACCTTCAGAGCCATCCATTGCCGATAACACTCAGTGCGTTAAAGAAGGCTTCAAACAAGGAGATATCATTTGAAACCCTTTATGCCAAAGAGAGTAGATACCCGGTTAGGATGGTAACTTACCCGGTTGTAGAAAATAATGAGGTAGTCAGCATTATTCAGATAGGGACATCGCTACAGGCGATACAGGAGACTCTGGACAAACTCCTTCTGATACTTCTTTTTGGCGTTCCCGCCTCTCTAACCATGGCAAGCTTTGGCGGATGGTTTATGGCCAGGAAATCCTTAAGCCCCGTAAAGGACATAACAACTGCGGCCAGGATGATAACAGCCAGAAACCTTGACCGGAGGATAGAGGTGCCAAACCCTGATGATGAGGTTGGTCTATTAGCTGCGACCTTCAATGAGATGATCGCCAGACTAAACAACTCCTTCAGACGGATCAATCAGTTCTCTTCCGACGTCTCCCATGAATTAAGGACACCTCTGACGATAATCAGAGGCGAGATGGAGATTGCGCTAAGGATGCCGCGGACAGGGGAGGAATATAAGGCAGTCATAGCCAGCGGTCTTGAAGAGGTTGAAAGGATGAGCGCAATGGTTGAAGAGCTGCTTCTCCTTTCAAAGGCAGAGGCAGGCGCTTCCATGTTAAATCTCTCTATTGTCCCTTTGCACAAGCTTTTAGATACGATATATAACAATGCAAACGCTTTGGCGAAAGGAAAGGGGGTTGATGTTACTATACAGAATTATGAAGAGATTTACGTCAATGGTGATGAGATGAGGCTTCGCCAGTTGTTCCTCAACCTGGTAGATAACGCTATCAAATATACGCCTCCTATGGGAAAAGTGGCTATTGTCGCGACACAAAACAGTGCATACGCCCACGTATCCGTGACAGATACAGGGATCGGGATCGCAAAAGAGGATCAGGAAAAGATATTTGAGCGCTTTTACAGGGTAGATAAGTCCAGAACAAGAGGAGAGAATAAAGTTTCTGATAGTGAGAATACAGAAAAGAGATCAACAAGCTGGGACGTGGGTGGAACCGGGCTGGGTCTGGCCATCTGCAAAAAAATTGTTAAAGGACATCACGGACACATAACTGTGGAAAGCGAGATAGGAAAGGGGAGCGCTTTCTCCGTAGACCTGCCTTTGAAACACTAATAACGGATTCATTTATAAAAAGTAAAATTTGATGCACTCGTAAAAAGTCCCAAATCACACTTCGACAAGCTCAGGGCGAACGGTGGTCTGGTTGAAATCATTGACTTTATTCC
>CAZTLA010000089.1:0-12249 GCA_964614365.1 uncultured Syntrophales bacterium
GACCCTGCCGATAATCAAGAATACGGAGAAGGACGGAGGCCGAATTCTCGGGGGCGGCAATACCTTTGTGAGCGGGGAATTTTTCCAGGGTGGAACCCACGTGTCTTTCAACCGGATGCATTTTCGAGGCAAGGACTGGTCAAGCATCTCCTTTGGTTCCGGGAACCATCTGGAAGCGGTCGCGTATCTGGAACATAGAAAAGAGAAGATCCCCATGACCATTAACATCAGCACGCCGCCTGCCGTGGAGCTGACCGCCGCCGCGGGTTTCCTTCATGTGCTGGTGCCTGAGGGGACGGATGAACTCGGGTATGCCGGCGCCCTGCAGGGTTCGCCGGTGGAAATCGTGAAGGCAAAAACCGTAGATGCCTATGCGATTGCCCAGTCCGAGTGGGTTATTGAGGGTTACGTGGATATGACCCAGCGGGTCTGGGAAACCGAGGAAGCAGAAAATGCGGGAATATCCGGGGTCGCCCCCTTTTTTCCGGAGTGGACGGGATACCTGGGAAGGGCCTATAAGCTTCTGAAGTTTCAGGTTACCGCAATCACGCATCGGAAAGACAACCCCATATTTTTTACCCCTCTTGCCGACTCCTTTGAGGGAAATATGATGGGCTCACCGTTCCGGGAGGCCTGCTTCTATGAGCTGGCGGATCGGACCCGGCCCGGTTTGGTCGTCGACGTACATATCCTGGACGGAGTGGCCGGGTGGGGGGGCCACATCATATTTCAAGTCAGGAAAAGGCGGACGAGCGACGAAGGATATCAGAAGAACATCCTGGCGGCCGCACTGAGCGCATACCAGGGGCTTCGACTCGCCGTGATCGTCGATGAGGACGTGGATATCTACAGCGCCGATGACGTACTGTGGGCGATCATGACGAGGGTTAATCCCGCAACCGATATCGTGAAGGGAACGGCGGGAGGGATGGGACAGGCATTAATGCCCATGGAGAGAACGGGCATAAGGCCGGATAGAGAGGCTGAAATCCGTTTTGAAGGCGGGATGGGAATAGACGCGACGGTGCCCTTTGCCGGGAAGTGGAATTTTGAGCGTGCTAAATACCCGGTAGACAAAATTGACTTGAAGAAGTACCTTTCACCGGAAGAAATCGCCCGAGTCCGGGCCATGCAAAGTGCGTATGCGAAGGTATTGGCCGGCTGCCGGTAGACAGTGTGATATGGATTTGAGACAATACATCGAAGCGCTCAAGGGCATCGGGGAACTCCGGGAGGTCGAGGGGGCCCACTGGAACCTGGAGATCGGGGCGATTACGGAACTCGTGGGAGAGAAGGACGGGCCCGCGCTTCTTTTCGATACCATCAAGAATTATCCCGGGGGATTCCGGGTTCTCAGTCTCTTTCTGAACAACTCCCGGCACATCAATACAACCTTCGGCTTTCCCGCCGGGCAACCCACCCTCGACCTGCTGCGGGCGGTCAAAGAAAAGTTTGCCCAGGTGAAACCCCTTGCCCCGGAAGAGGTTCCCGACGGACCGGTGCTGGAGAACGTTCAGGAAGGCGGGGAGATTGATCTGCTGAAGTTTCCCGCGCCCTGGTGGCACGAGGGCGACGGCGGGCGCTATCTGGGCACGGCCTGCATGCTCATCATGCGCGACCCTGCCGACAACTGGGTGAATGCGGGAACCTACCGGCTGCAGGTTCATGACAAGAATACGCTTGGAAGCCATATCTCGCCGGGGCATCACGGCAGATTGATCCGGGAGAACTACTGGGCGCGGGGAATGAGTTGTCCCGTCGCGGCGGTGTTCGGTATTGATCCGCTTACCTGGATTCCTTCCATGCTGGCCTATCCCTGGGGGGCCCCCGAGCTGGATATTGCCGGGGGACTTGCGGGGACGCCCCTCAAGGTGATCAAAGGGAAGCACACGGGCCTCCCCATCCCCTGCAACGCCGAGATCGCCATCGAAGGGGAATGCCCGCCTCCATCGGTGGAGTCCAGGCCGGAGGGGCCGTTCGGCGAGTGGCCGGGCTATTACGCCTCCGGGGAAAAGATGAACCCCGTCATCAAGGTGAAGCGGGTGATGCACCGGAACAACCCGATCATCGTGGGCGCGCCCCCGCTGAAGCCGCCGGCATCGGAAGTCAGCACCTACTTCTTCCGCTCGGCGAGCGTGTGGCAGGATCTGGAAGACATGGGCATCCCCGGCATCAAGGGGGTCTGGCACATGCGGAGCGGGGGCGCCCGGTACTTTATTGTCATATCCATTGAGCAGCGGTATGCGGGCCATGCCAAGCAGGCGGCCACGGCGGCCATGTCCTCGCCGGAGGGGGCCTACCACGGGCGCTTCATCATCGTGGTCGATGACGATATCGATCCCACCAATGAGGGGGACGTCCTCTGGGCGGTGGCGACCCGCTGCGATCCGGCGACGGCCATAGACATTGTCCGGGATTGCTGGAGCACTCCCCTCGATCCCGCGTTGACGCCGGAGAAGCGGGCGGCGGGCAATTTCACCAATTCCCGCGCGATCATCAATGCCTGCAAGCCCTTTCACTGGAGGGATCAGTATCCCCGGGTAAACCGGGTGAGCGAAGAATTGCGGGCGAAGACCCGGGAAAAGTGGAAGGAACTGTTCGGTTCTCTAAACTGAACAGCTCTGGCTGAAATGAGCAGAGAAAGATCGCGGAGAAAACCATGACATCGCAGGCCGGAGCCCGACGCATCGACGTCCACCACCACCTTTCGCCGCCAACCCACGTCGAGGCGCTCAGGAAGATGAACCTCGGCAATCCGCTGACCAACGCCTGGACGCCGCAGCAGTCGCTCGACGAGATGGACAAGGCCGGCATTACGACGGCGATGCTTGCCGTTACCACGCCGGGCGTCACCTTCCTCGCCGGGGACGACGCACGGCGCATGGCGCGCGAATGCAACGAATACGGGGCAAGGATCAGGGCGGATTTCCCGGGCCGTTTCGGCTTGTTTGCCACCGTGCCCATGTCCTCTGCCGAAGACGGCATGAACGAGATCGAATACGCCTACGATACGCTGGGGGCCGACGGCATCTGTCTGATGACGAGCTACGGCGACAAATGGCTCGGTCATTCGGACTTTGCGCCGGTCCTGGAAGCGCTCCACCAGCGCAGGGCCGTTGTCCACGTGCATCCGACCGCGCCCGATTGCTGCGCCGATGTTCTGCCGAATATCGCACCATCGTTGATCGAGTACAGCACCGACACGACCCGCGCGCTCGCGAGTCTCATCTTCACCGGAACGTCGGCGCGCTACAGAGACATCAGCTTTATCTTCTCGCACGGAGGCGGCACCATGCCGTACCTGATTGAGCGGTTCAATAATCTGCCGAACAGCGACAAGCGCTATGCGTCCTTCACCTCCGGAGGGGTGGTTTCCGAGTTGAGGCGTTTCTTTTACGACACGGCGATTGTTACCCATCCCGCGCCTCTGTCCGCGTTGACGAACCTCATTTCCCCGTCGCAGATCCTGTTCGGCAGCGACTTCCCGCTTCGCAGCGCCGCCAGGTCCGTTGAGGGCCTTGCCGCGTTCTTCGATAGCAAAAGGATGAGGGCCATCGACAGCGAAAATGTCCTCAAGCTTCTTCCGAAGCTCAGGGCGATCTGAACAGCGGGTGTGCGGGATCGGTTTTCCCGTGACGGGAAGTTTTATCGAAATCGACAAGGAGAAGAACAACGATGGTTGCCGGAGACCTTACGAAATCGAGACGTGTTTCAAGAAGTGCTGTCGCGCCGGCGAGTAAACCGGCCATGAGTATGACCGTGAACGGGAAACGCTGCGAATTTGACATCGGGGAACGGATGGACATGGTAAACCCCGCGCATACGCTGGCCCACACGCTCAGGGAGAACCTGGGGCTCACCGGCACGAAGATCGGGTGCGACCACGGCGCCTGCGGCGCCTGCACGGTAATCATGGATGGGGAGCCCATTCTTTCCTGCATGACCCTGACCGTGGAATGCGACGGGAAAACAATAACCACCATCGAAGGGCTGGAAGACCACAAAACGGGTCATATCCATCCCCTGCAGCAGGCCTTTATCAACAACAGCGCTTTTCAATGCGGATTTTGCACCCCGGGCAAGATCATGACCGCCACGGCTCTCCTGGACAGAAACCCAAATCCCGCAGAGGAGGAAATCAAGGAAGCACTGGCGGGAAACTACTGCCGATGCATCAGTCACTACGCGGTCATTCGGGCGGTAAAGGAAGCCGCGGGAAAAAAGGGTGAGCCCAATGGCTGAACACTACCGGCATATCGGCAAACCGACTCCCCGGAAAGACGCACGGGATATCGTAACGGGCAAGGCCCGGTACATCGACGATATCCATTTGCCCAACATGCTCTATGGCAAGGCATTGAAAAGCCCCCACCCTCATGCCAGGATTACCCATATTGATGTGGCCGGGGCGGAAGCCTATCCCGGCGTCAGAGCCGTTCTTACATACAAGAACGTGCCGCTCTGGCGGGCCGGCAGCCCTCCTCACCGTTGCCTCCTGGACAGCAAGGTGCGTTTCGTGGGCGATGGGGTTGCTCTGGTGGCCGCCGAGAGCCCGGAAATTGCCGAGGAAGCGACCGAATTGATCCATGTCGAGTATGAGCAACTTCCGGCGGTCTACGACGTGGAAGAAGCCCTGAAGCTCGGCGCACCGCAAATATACGATGAGTTCCCGGGCAACCTTTTCCCCCGCGGCGCCCCGGAATTCGGACGCAAGGCCTTGCAGGAGATCGTTCTCGGCGATGTGGAAAAAGGATTCCGGGAAGCCGATTTCGTTGCCGAGGGAGCCTATGCCTATGAAAACATCCCCAACCCGCTGCCTCCCGAGCCGCCGGGGGTTATCGCCGAATGGGAAGGTCCCAATCAGTTGACCATCTGGATCTCTTCGCAATCGGCTTCCATGAACCGGCTGGTCAGCCAGCCGTTTATGGGCCTGGCCGACGTGCGGGCCATCAGCGCCCAATGCGGCGGCAGCTACGGCACGAAAAACGGCAACCTGATCCAAATCGGTTGGGCTGCCTCCCTGGCACGGGCAACCGGCAGGCCGGTCAAGATTTATCTCACCAAGGAAGAACATTTTGCCACGTACACCCTGCGACTCGGTTCCCGCATGCGCGGCAAGGTGGGCATCAAGAAAGACGGCACCGTGACCGCCGTGTCGGCCGAATGGCTGGTGAATGCCGGCGCCGCTTCGGAGACCGCCCAGGGCATGGTGGCCGTCGGTTGCGGAGAGGCCCAACTTGCCCTGCGATGCGAGAATTGGAACTTCCAGCCGCATGTGGTCTGCACCAACCGGAATCCCTCGGGCGTAGTCCGGGGTTTCGGAGGCCAGGAATTGAAAAGCGCCCTCATGCCGCTGGTGACCCTGGCTCTGGAAAAGGCGGATTTGGACCCGCTTCCATTCTATAAGAAGAATTTTATCAAGGGCGGCGACGGTTATTACTGGCGGGACGGCATCTGGCACGTCTGCCGCGGGATAGACTATGGCAGGGCCATGGATCGGGGCGCCGAGGTCTTCGGCTGGGAGGAGAAGTGGAAGGGCTGGGGGCAGGCAACCGCCGTTGCCGGCTCAAGAAGAACGGGCGTGGGCGTCAGCATACACGGGAATGCGGACGTGGGCGAAGACCCCTCCGAGGCGTATGTACGCTTGAATCCGGACGGCACGGCAGTCGTATCGGTGTGCGCTTCCGAATCGGGCATGGGCCAGAGAAGCTCGCTCTGCAAGATGGTTGCCGAGGTCCTGAATCTGCCCCTGGACAAGGTCAACATGACGCCGCCGGACACCCTGGTAAACCCCTTTGACTTCGGCCTTGTCGGCTCGCGGGGCACCTACGCCGTGGGATCTGCCGTCATCAATGCCGCCGAGGACGCCAGGAAAAAACTCTTCAAGCTGGCGGCCCCGGCCTTCGGCGTCACGCCGGAGGACCTGGATACGAAAGACGGCAAGCTGTTCACTCTCTCCAATCCCGAAAAGGCTCTCCCCTGGCGTCGGGTCTTGGGCATCATGCAGACCTGCCTGGGTCAGGGACGGTTTGAAACCGATTTTACGCTGCCCAACTTCATGATGGTTTTTGCCGAGGTGGAGGTGGACACGGAGACGGGCAAGGCCGATCTCGCCCGCATTGTGGTCGCTTCCGACTGCGGGCAGATAATTGATCCGCTGGTCCTCGAAGGCCAGCTTCACGGCTCCCTGGGAGCCGCGGGAACGGACACCGCCCTGGCCGAGGAGACGATCATAGACCAGCGTAACGGAAGGATACTGAACGGCAACATGATCGACTATAAATGGCGCACCTATCCCGATCTGCCGGAGTTCAAAATCGCAGTCCTGGAAACCCCCATGCCCAGCCACCGGTTCGGGGCGATCGGCATAGGCGAGATATCCACGGCGCCGGGACCCGCTGCGGTGCTGATGGCCGTTTACAATGCCATCGGCAAGCGCATCATGGACTACCCCGCCACGCCTGCTAAAATTCTGAAGGCCCTCGGCAAGACAGGAGGCGCCCGATGAAAACATTCAAACACCGAGACGCCGGGACCATCAGGCAGGCAGTCAAACTGCTGAAAGAAAGCGGCGGCAAATCCCGGGCAATGGCGGGCGGCACCGATCTCCTGGGCGCCCTCAAGGATAAGATTCTTCCCGAGTATCCGGAAACAATCATCAACCTCAAATCAATTCAGGGTTTGGATTACCTCAAGCAGAGCGGGAGAAGTCTCAGGATCGGCGCGCTGGCGAAACTGGTCCAGGTTGCCGAATCGCCGGCGGTGAAGGCCAGGTACCCGATGCTGTCCGAGGCGGCGTCAGCCGTGGCCACTCCCCAGATACGCAACATGGCCACCATCGGAGGGAATCTCTGCCAGGACGTCCGCTGCTGGTACTACCGCTATCCCCATCCCATCGGCGAGCGCATATTCTGTTACTTGAAGGGGGGCAAAAGCTGCTACGCGCTCACCGGCGAAAATCAGTACCATTCGATTTTCGGCGGCGCACGGATCGCCGATCCTCCCTGCACCCCGGCTTGCCGGGGCGCGATTGAGATCGCCCCCTATCTGAGCCGGATCAGGGCAGGCGACCTGAAGGACGCCGCCGGCATGCTGCTGAAGAACAATCCACTTCCCGCCATAACCGGAAGGGTCTGTCCCCACTGGTGCGAACGGGAGTGCAACCGGAAGGACTTCGACCAGTCCGTTTCCATCAGGGACATCGAGCGTTCGATGGGCGACTACATCCTGGAGCACGCCTCGGAAATTATCACTCCCCCGGAAACGGAGACGGGGAAGAAGATAGCCGTTGTCGGTTCAGGCCCCGCCGGTCTTTCGGCAGCGTACTATCTCAGAATGGCGGGGCACCAGGTCACCGTGTTCGATAAGATGCCCGAGGCCGGGGGGATGGCGGCTTACGGGATACCTGCCTACCGGCTGCCCAAGGATATTGTCAGACGGGTGGTAGCGGTCATTGAGCGAACCGGCGTGCAATTCAGGATGAATGTGGACGTGGGCACGGACGTCAGTGTCGATGATTTGAAGAAAGACTTCGACGCGGTTTTCCTGGCTGCCGGACTCTGGAAACAGCGGGCCATTGGGTTGGATGGGGAGACCCTGGCGAAATCAGGCCTGGAATTTTTGATAAACACCAATCGGGGACATAAGGAACTGCCGGGGAAGAAAGTCCTGGTCATCGGCGGGGGCAATGTGGCGGTGGACGTGGGCATCACCGCTCTTCGGCGGGGGGCCCACGAGGTGACCCTGGCCTGCCTGGAATGCCGGGCCGAGATGCCGGCCTTTCCCTCGGAGATCGAGCAGGCACTTGAAGAGGGCGTGAAGTTCATGACGTCCTGGGGGCCTTCAAAGGTCTTGAGCGTGGACGGCAGGGTCACCGGCATGGAACTGGTCGGTTGTACGTCGGTGTTTGATGAAGGGGGAGGTTTTTGTCCTGCCTATGACGACACCATGAAGATAACCGTGGAGGCCGATGTCATCATCATGGCCGTGGGACAGGCTGCCGACCTTTCTTTTCTCGGGGCCCAATCACCGCCGAAAACCGAGCGGGGTTTGATTGCCGCAGATCGGGAGACACAGGGGACCTCCCTGCCCGGTATGTTCGCCGGGGGAGAGGTAACCGCCGGACCGGCAAGCGTCATCGAGTCCATTGCTGCCGGAAGGAGAGCGGCAACGTCCATTAACCGGTATCTGGGCGGCACGGTCGAGGGCAGGGCGGAAGAGAAACCGGACTCGTTCCTGGAATTCAACAGCCAGTGTCTGAAGCAGACGAACCGTGTGGAGATACCGAAGATTCCCGTACCTGCGCGGGGTCTGGAGATTGAAGACGCGCCGAGGTTTTCTGTTGCTCAAGGGGAGACGTCGGCCAATCGGTGCTTCAACTGCGGCTGCGTGGCGGTCAGTCCTTCCGATATGGCCGTGGCCCTTATGGCGTTAAACGCAAAGATAAAAATTGCCGGGTCGAATGGCGCCAGGGTAGTCCCGATAGACAAGTTTTTCACTGCTCACGGCAAGGCGCTCCGGGAAGACGAGATCGTAATCGAGATTCAGGTGCCCGAGCCACCCGCGACGGCGAAGCAGACGTTTCAAAAATTCCGCATTCGGAAGTCCGTAGACTTCCCCATCGTGAGCCTTGCCTCGCTTCTCACGATGGAAAACGGTGTCTGCAAGGACGCGTGCATCGTATTGGGGGCGGTTGCGCCGGCGCCGGTGAGGGCCTGGGAGGCGGAGCAGATGGTGAAAGGGAAAACCCTTGATGCCGCCACCATCCAGGCGGCCGCGGCCACGGCCGTGAAAGGCTGCTTGCCTCTCGCAAAAAACGAATACAAGGTTCAAATAGCCCGGACGCTGGTGAAACGCGCCTTGCGGGGAGAGCGCCAACCTGCATTATGAAAACTGAATCGAAAACTGTTGCTGAAGATTTAGGTCAATCCGACGTAGATATCGTCTGGGTTGAGCCGGGGTTTGCCCTTGGTTCAAGGCCCTATGCCGGTCAGCAGGATGCCATTGCCCGACTCGGCATACGTGTCGTCGTTGCCGTGCATGAACCGGCGGAGGGCGAAGCCGCGGGGTGGCGCGCGCACGGCATCCGTCTTGTTTCGGTTCCTACGCGCGACTGGGTGGAGATTCCCCTTGCCAATTTTGACCGTGTCGTTGCCGTTGTCTCTTCCTGCCTGAACTCGGCACTGCCGGTTTTTCTGCACTGCCTGGCCGGCATTAACCGCGCGCCCACTTTTGCCGCGGCCGTGCTGTGCCAGGTCCGGGGGGTGACGGTGGACGCCGCACTGGCTGCCGTTATTCGTGCGCGTGCCAACGCGAAGCCGACCCCGGAACAGGAAAATTCACTTCGATTGTGGTATAAAGTACGATATGGGGGACAGTCGCGTTAACGTGATTCAAACATCAAATTGAGGAGACGACGTATGAAGGTTCTATCATCAGCAGTTGCATCGTTATTGATCGGTTTGTTCCTTGCCGCTTTCTTTCTTCCTTGCGCTGCCGCGGCCCCTGCCGCAAAAGCGGGTTCGCCTGCCTCCAAGGCTGAGTGGGACAAACTGGTCGCGGACGCGAAAAAGGAGGGCTCGGTTGTAATCTACGCCGGCCCCATTGCAGATGCGCGCCCCGCGCTTACCAATGCCTTCCGGCAAAAATACGGTATCTCTCTGGATTTTGTCATGGGCAGGGGAGAGGAAATCGTCACGAAGATCGAAAAAGAACGACGGGCGGGGATCTACGGCGTTGATGTGGGCCTCCACGGCATGACCACCTATTTCAATTCCGTGAAACCGAAAGATGTGGTTAAGACGGCGCCTATCGCGCCGCTCCTGGTCCTGCCGGAAATCCTCGACCTCTCCAAATGGCGGGGGGGGAAACTTCCGTTTGCCGATACGGAAGGGCACCTGGCGGTTCTGGTCCTGGGATCGGCGCCCCACCTGCTGATCAACACGACGCTCGTCAAACCCGACGAAATCACCTCGCACCAGGACCTGCTCGATCCGAAATGGAAGGGCCAACTGATCATCAACGATCCCACGCTCGGGGGCGCCGGTACGGAGTGGTTTACCTTTATCATGACGAAGGTCATGGGACTGGAAAAAGGGACGGCGTTCATGAAACAGCTTGTCAAACAACAACCGGCCATAACCCGGGACCAGCGCCTGCTCTCGGAGTGGATTGCCCGGGGAAAGTACGCCGGAGCGCTGGCCACATCCAAGGCGGTCACGGCCCAGTTGATGCAGGCCGGCGCACCGATCGCCTTTGCGGATATGAAAGAGCCCCGGCCGACCAGTTCCGGGACAGGCAACCTGATGGTCTTCGACCGGGCGCCCCATCCGAACGCGACAAAACTGTTTACGAACTGGATACTGAGCAGGGAGGGCGCCGCGGTCTATTCGAAGGCCCATGGCTATGCCTCGACGCGCCTGGATGTATCGACGGAGGGCATTGATCCCCTTGTTGTCCCCCGAGCGAATGAAGTGATTCTCGGAGAGGAATATCAGATCGCCAAAGGAGAAATGGGCAAGCTGGCGAGGGAGATATTCAAGGACCTGGTCCAGTAGAAATAAGCCCGTATCAGACGGTGCATCCTTAATGATGATGGTGGGCGTGCCCCCTTCCCCGCTCGGCGTGCCGGAAGATCAGGGATTTAATCACAACCGGGACGGCTTTCACATCGGGAAGCTCCTCTCCTATGTCGATGAAATCAAAATCCTTGAGGTCGATTCCATCGATGGAGATTATACCCGAACCAGGCAGGAATTCCCGTTCGATAAGAGTGCCCATCAATTTCGCAATGTCCGCATCGAATACCAGCACCAGCGGCTGTCCGTTATCGACGGAGGACTTCATCGCGTTCACCAACCCTTCCGCCAGCGCACGGGTCAGGGCATACGAGGGGCCGAGCTCCCAGTGAATGGCCAGGGCGAGAGCCCGCTCGCCGTCCCGGATGTCGCACCGCCGTAAAGCCTTTTCCACGGCGGCGGCAACCTGCGTCGAGGTGATGGTTCTTGTTTGCGCAAACAGGGGAGTAACGACCTGCAGATTCTTGAGCGGAAGAAGACCGGGATGGGACAGGTAGATCGTGTTACCACTGACCTGAACGGTATATTGAGAGGCGCCGATCACCGTGGCTCGAATACGAACATCGGCGGCCTTGAGGGGAATCCTTCCGTCCGCCAACCGGGCGGTGCGCTCCCGTACCCGCCGTCCGAGATGGCGTCCCAGGTCGCCGAGATTTCTCTTTTCCACATCATAGATATACTCGGACACCCCTCCGGAAAAGATCACCGCATCGACGGGGTCTTTGAAGCTGATCTCAGGAGTAAGCATCAACCGCTGCACGAAGGGCGAGAGAGGTCCCCGTTCCAGGACTTCAAAGAGGGAGTTGCAGAGGACCTCCGCCAATTTTTCCTTCTCACGCTCATCGAGAGCGCTTCCCAGATTGAGAGAAACTCCCGCGGCATCGGCGATCTTCAGGACCGCATCTTCCAGGCGGTTTACTTCTCCCCGTTCATCCAGGGCAACGAGACGCGCCCCGACTTCCAACGCGGCCGTATCGATGACCGTCCCG
The DNA here is from genome assembly GCA_964614365.1 of uncultured Syntrophales bacterium. Classification (GTDB taxonomy): domain Bacteria; phylum Desulfobacterota; class Syntrophia; order Syntrophales; family JACQWR01; genus JACQWR01. The sequence continues at coordinate 11,567 of CAZTLA010000089.1, forward strand.
TTCTGAACGATGGCGATCTTGCTCGTTCCGCCGCCGATATCGACGTTCATCACGGTAAAATCGCCGCCTTTCTCCTGGGTCAAGGCCGCCGCCCCGGAGCCGAAGGCTGCAAGGGTTGCCTCCAGATTATGACCTGCCGTGGCACAGACGAACTTGCCCATCTGTGCTGAAAACAGCCTCGCGATGGCCTCGGCGTTCTTTCTCTTTGCCGCTTCTCCCGTCACAATCACGGCTCCCGTGTCGATATCCTTCGGCGTCAACCCGGCCTGCCGGTAGGCATGGTGAATAAATTCCTCAAGCTTATTCGTATCAATCGTCGTTTTGTCCACGTAGGGAGTGAACAATATCGGGGACTCATAGAGGATGTCCCGCTTGATCACCACAAACCGGTTGGACAGGGCGATCCCCTGACGCCGCAGGACCAGGTGGGAAAAAATAAGGTGAGAGGTAGACGAACCGATATCGATGCCGACGGAGTTCAGCGAAATCCGCTCCGAGTGCCACAGGGGATGCCGTTCATCAAAGGGTATGTGCCCATGCCCCTCATCGCCGCCTTCATGAAAGATCAGGGGCTCCTGCGTTAGTTCCTCCATGTTCTCCTGCAATTCCACTCCCCCTTGTCCCGGTCCCTATATTTTCCTATATTTTCTATATTTTTATTTGATGACATGCACTATCTCCTG
>CAZTLA010000090.1:0-12212 GCA_964614365.1 uncultured Syntrophales bacterium
AAAGATAGGGTTTTCCCGCTCTGAAATGGACGCCGCTCACCTTCCCCGTTATCATTGTGTCCACCGATACGGCATTGCCGTTACCATCCAGGGCCGATACGCCGAAGGTGTAAGTGCCCTTCTGAATATTCGTCGTATCCCAATTTACGAAGTTTAAGCCCGCTTTCTGGCCGCTTGCATCAATCGTTTTCACCGGCACCCCCTTGTCATTGTATATTGTTATCGTTGCTTTCGGAGCATCGCTTGACAAGTTATACGCAATTTTCGCGTCAGATCCATCGACGGTAATCGTGTTCCCTTTCGCGGAAGTTTCACTGCCGATAATATTTACCAGTTGGGCATTGGTCAGAGACATCAATGACGTCCCCATATTGCTCAACTGGCTATTTGCGTTGGTAAGTTGTTCAAGGCTTGAAAACTGGGCCAGTTGTACGGCAAAGTCATTGCCGCTGAGCGGGTTCATGGGATCCTGATTCTTGAGCTGTGCAATCAGCATCATGAGAAAATCATTCGTCCCCATGGCCTGCGCCCTCTTCGATCCCGTGCTGCTGCTCGTCCCTTGGTTCTGATTTTGATTGCCGATACTTTCGATCCCATTCATAATGCATCCCCCTGAAGATTCCGTTCAGACAAACAAACTGATGCCTCCCCCGTTGTTGCCGTCTCCGTTAATTTCCTTTGGTGATAAAATATCCGGGAGAGACTGGCGTGCTTCAATTTCCTCATGTCTCCCGCTCTCTCCACCGCTGCCGTTGTTCGAAAAGTTGCCGCTGCTGAACCGATACCCCTGTTCCCCCCGGTTACCCGACAGCATGACATCGAAACCATCAACCCTTAATCCTTGGACATGAAGGGCATGCTTAAGCTGATCGGCATGAGACTTCAGCATCTGCTGCACTTCTTGATTTGAAGCGATCATGACCACCTCAACCTTATTGTTCCGGACAAGGACATCCATATCGATGATGCCTAATTGGGGTGGATTTAGGGTAATCTTCATCCTTCCGGGACCGTTCAGCAGGCCCTGCCTGCTCTGAACGGCAACCTGCTCTATCAGTAACTCCGGCCTCAGGCCCGCCGCGGTCTCCGTCTTCGTGTCAGCCATGGCGCCGCTGTGGGCGAAGAGATTCCCCGACTCCACGTTGCCGGCAAGGACCATATCCATCGCCATCACGTTTCGACCAGGCAAAGACGTTACGTTGTCGTTTCCCTCTTCCTTCTTGCCGGTCCCTTTTCCACCATGTTCCGTCACTCGCAGATCACGAATGTCTCCATCGGCTGCCGCCTTCCCCCCCGTCAACCGGCTCGGAACATCCCCTTCCGGTTCAACTCCGTCGACACGATCTTTGGATAAGGGGATCTGCTGTTTTACAGACGTACGAAAAGCCCCGTTCTCTTGAGCCTCAGCAATCCCTTCCGACAGCAGGACGGCTTCTTCCTTGATGGGAACATCTTTCCCGACGTCCGTCACCTGCAACGGTAAAGCAACGTTTATCGGGGCCTGGTCTTTTCCCCTGCCACTCCCTTCTTGAGGCGGCGTATGAATGCCCGCGGCAGTGGCGTCGCTTAAGGGAATTTTATTGCCGGCAGTTGATGCCTTGGTCAGGCGATCAACAAAATTATGACCATCCTCGTTCCGCACCGCAGGTCCGGTAACGATATCCGGTCCTTCTCCTGTTTTCGCCGCAGCAGGCCTGGCGCCATCCAAGACGACTTGGCCTGTATTATTTTTTGTGGTTTGCACCGCCCCTTCTTCCCGGCCTTTCAGTGATACGGGTGGGATGAGCTTGCCGTTTTCCATGCTGCTCAAGAGGCCCTGGATTGCGCCTTCTCCAAGACCATGTTCTCTGAGCAAGACGGCAACGTTTCCCCAGACGACACCCTTTTCCAAAGATCCTGCCGACTGAAGCAGAATATCTTCCAGCTCTTTGCTGAGTTCTTCTAGTGGTTTATCAGGCAATCCCGGCCCCTTGAGCAGGAAACGAATGTTTATCCCACCGATGGCAGTCCCCGGCACGCCTTCCGCTGACGGCATCATTGCTCCCTTGATCTCCCCCCCTAGGGAGCTTTCACTGATGAGATCCATATTTTCAGTGCCGATGGCGATAGTGCCTGTCTCGGTTTTCGAGGAGTCGCGGACGACGGCTTGTATGTGCTGTTTCAGCATCAAGGAAAAGGTTGACATGCCAGCCTGTTCTGCCCCGCCCGACTCCGACAGACCCATCTTCTCCTTCCCCGAGCCCTTGCCTCGCGGCTTTCCCTGCACACTCAACAAGTTGGCCGCAACATCCGTGCCTTGAGAAGAAGACGACCCGACTTCACTGACTATCGATACGATTGGCTCCATTTTTATCCTTTGACCTTTTTGTTATGGTATGAGCAAGAGACATGCCATGGCGATGAATAGATGCAATCACCGGTTGTTTCAGTATGTTATAACTACGCCAACAAACCCGGACGGTAAGAGTGGGAAAATATTGCCGAGGTGAACCGGCAAATCTGAAACTGAAATGCCTATGCCAAAAACAGTATGGGAGTAATCGAAAGATGCAGATTCCTGTTTATCTGCAGACCAGAGGGGCGTTATCACAAGCCCTCTCTGCCGGCAGAAACTTCATGCTACGGAATTGATTCTATCGGCTGCTTGGTTGACCTGGTAATCTCGCGGGTTATTTCCACGGCCTTTTGGGGGCTTAGGTACCCCCAGATAGCGCCGGCCTTGTCGCGTTTCATGTTCATGGTAATGCCGGCGGCCGTGGCCACATCCAGCTTCTCCAGCATGGGACCTGCTTTTGCGGGAAGCGTTGATTCATACACTTTGGCAAGATCCTTATATTTTTTGCTCTCAATTGATTTGTTCGTCTCGATTGTGGCGTTTAATTTCTCCTCAAGGCCGCGCAGTAAATCGATCTTCTCTAGGATTTCCTGCTTTAGGGCAAGAAGCTTCTGTTCTTCCGTCTTAAGAGCGTTTTCCCGACTGTCCAGTTCTATTTTTCTTGCCTGCAAAGAAGCGACAAGGTCTCTCTGCGGACGTAGGCTATCAGCCGCCTGCTCCTTTGCCGGTGGACGATACACAGCCTTTGCAGGAGGTTCTGCCATGGCGCGATTCACCGTGAGCGGCAAATAACTGAGCACATCTTGCTTCTGGAGCAGGCCAGCCAAAGCCGCCATTTTGACAACAAAGACGCACAGAATGATCAACTGGCCAAGTACGATGAATTTTCTCATTTTTGCCTCCGTTCAAACCTGAGGATGGCCATCTCATCGAACGCTTTTCTTTCCAGGGCTATGATGTTTGCCTCATACTCCTGCAATTGCTGCGATTTCAGGGTTTCCATCATTTTTGCTTTCTTTACCGCTTCCAGAAGTTCCTCTCTTTTACTCTCAAGGCATATCATCACTTCCCTTACCAACCCCTGCTGATCATTTTCCTTTTCCCGCAGTTTTTGTATGCACGATATGTACAGGGCAATATCTGCCGCACTCAACATAATTTCTTGTTTCTTTTTCAGCTGCTCAACCAAAAGCATCCGCTCTTTTCTGAGCTTTGTGAGAGTCGCCTTTTCTCGTTCGAGACGCCTTTTTTGTTCGGAAAACTCCACCAGGATCTTCTCCTCAATGGCCTTTCTGCAATCCAGAACGGGCTGTAATCCGAAGTTGAACATATGCTCACACTACTTAATGAAGGAGGACCGCCATTTCCCGTCTGGTCCGGTTGAAATCAACCTTTTCATCAATATCCTGTCTGAGAAATGCATTGATCCGGTCGATCATTTTGATTGCATGATCGATGTCGGGATTACTGCCCTTCACATAGGCTCCTATATTTATCAGGGCTTCAGCTTTCTTATAGGTCGCAACAATATTGATAATTTCGTTGGCCCTCTTCCGCTGTTCCTCGTCAACAATATCAATCATCACCCTGCTGATGCTCCCCAGGATATCAACCGACGGATAGTGATTCTTGTTTGCCAGATCGCGGGAAAGGGAGATATGACCGTCAAGAATCGATCTGGCCGCATCCGACACCGGTTCGTTGAAATCATCCCCCTCTACAAGAATTGTGTACAGACCGGTAATGCTGCCGCTGCCTTCAATGTGCCCCGCTCTCTCCAACAGCTTCGGCAAGAGACTGAAAACCGAGGGAGTATAGCCCTTCGTGGTGGGAGGTTCGCCTACGGAAAGTCCTATCTCTCTCTGGGCCATGGCGAATCTCGTAAGAGAGTCCACCATGAGAAGCACATCCTTGCCCTGATCACGAAAATACTCCGATATGGAAGTAGCCACATAGGCCGCACGCATTCTTATCAGGGGGTGCATATCCGATGCCGCAACCACCACCACGGATCGCGCCAATCCCTCTTCGCCCAGATTCTTCTCCAAGAATTCCCGTACTTCTCTTCCCCGTTCGCCGATAAGTCCTATCACATTCACATCGGCATTGGTGTTCCGGGCAATCATGCCAAGCATGACGCTTTTCCCCACCCCCGAACCGGCGAAGATTCCCATACGCTGGCCTTTGCCGCAGGTGAACAGACCGTTCAAGACCCTAATCCCCAAATCCACGGGCTCATTGATTCGTCCTCGTTCCAAGGGATTTATGGGTTCCGCATAAATGGGATACGCGTCTTCGTATTCTATGGGTCCTTTGTTATCAATCGGATTCCCCAGTCCATCGATAACCCTGCCCAAAAGCTTCCATCCCACCTTCACACTGGCTTTCCTGCCGATAGACATGATTTTGCATCCCGGCCCCAAACCACGGATGCTTTCCAAAGGCATAAGCAGGACCTTGCCGTTCCTGAAACCCACAACCTCCGCGCTCAAGGGTTTTGCCTGACCTGTGGGGAAAATACCGCAGACTTCGCCTATGGATGCGGCAGGACCGTGACCTTCAACCACAAGCCCCACAATCTCGCTGACCTTGCCGTTAACGCGGATGGGATTTATCCGGTCCATCATCCGGTGGTATTTTGCCAAATCCACGCTCATGCTCGATTCATCGCCTCGTTCGCGTCTCTCCCGCTGGAACGGCGCCCGTTCTCAACTCTGCCGAGCGGCATACCGCCGGCAGTCTATTAATTCCACTGAAGCCTATTTATTTAACAACGCCGTTTTTATTTCGCCGAATTGTTGATTCAACCTGGCATCTACTTCTCCAAAAGACGTCTCCAGCAAGGCTCCTCCCCTCTTAATGGACGGATCCTCCTCAAAAACCATATTCTTGACCCCATCAAGATTCTGAAGAAAATCATGTTTAATTTCCGTCATATATTTGAAATCCTGCGGATTCAAACGTACTTTAATGCCATCCCGGTCAAGAATGTTATTGATGGCCTCCCTCAGCACCCCTTGAATGACACCCCGATTAGTCAAAACCTCCTGATGGATAATCTTCTCCGTAATAGAAAAAGCAAGGTCAAGCATCTGCCCCTCGGCCTTTTCAAGTATGTCTTTTCTAAACCGATCAAACCCTTTCATCATCTCATTCAATGCGCTCACGGCAAGCGCGAATTCTTCTTTCTGGAGCTCCCCACGTTTCTCTATGCCGGCAGCAAACCCCCTTTGATATAATTCTTCTTCCCTGGCCTTTCTCTTCGCGGCCGGATCATCTCTGGGCATAACACGGTCAGGAGCCGTTGTCGCAGACGTCGGGGAAAGCGCTTTCTCTTCCCTGCTAAACTGGTCTTTTTTAAAAACGCGATTCCCTTCTTTTTCAGGCTTTTTTACCAGTTTGATGTTCTCTGCCTTTACTATTTTACTAGACGAATTCATCGGACTCATCACTGCGCAAAAGTACTATTTTCCCTTCCATTTCCAGTTTCTTGGTAATTTCAATAATTTTCCTTTGGCTTGTCTCGACTTCCGATACTCGTATCGGAGGCATCAATTCGATATCCTCCTTCAGCATATCGGCGCCTCGCTTCGACATATTCTTGAATATCTTTTCCCTCATGCCCTCCTCAACAAGCTTGAGCGCACGCGCCAGGTCCTCACTACTGATCTCTCTCAGAAGTTCCTGCAAGCTCTTATCATCGAGTTTAAGAACGTCGTCGAAGGTAAACATAAAGTTCCTGATCTGAGCCGCCAGTTCAGGGTCGGAATCTTCCATCGCCGTCATGATCGCATTTTCGCTGGCCCGACTCATCCTGTTCAGGATTTCCGCAATAACATTGATCCCTCCCACCTGTTGATCGCTCGTGCCTCCGATGACTATTTCCTTCTCCAGGGTCCTTGCTACATCATCTATGAATTCGTGGGGAACGCTTTTGAGCGTCGCCATTCTCCTGGTTATTTCATACTGCATTTCCGGGGAGAAATTATCCAATATCGATGCAGCCTGCTCCGGCCTCAAGTGGGCAAAGATCAGCGCAATTGTCTGCGGATGTTCCGTTTTCGTAAAATCCATCAATACTTTGGGATCCACATCTCTGAGCTTGTCGATGATGGGATTATCGATGCCTTGACCGCCCTCCACGTCCGTCAGTATGTCTTGAGCCGCTTTTTCGCCAATGGCTTTAATGACGATATTCTTCGAGGCATCATTGCTTACCGCAATGGTGCCTCCTTTTTCCTTTGCAAGGGCACAAAACTCACGGGCGACAGAATTCAGGGTGTCACTGGGAATGCTGGTTATACGGCTCATATGCTTGCCGATACGCCTAATCTCGGAAGGCCTGAAGTTTTTCATGACCTTTGCCGCCAAATCCTCATTAAGGGATAAAAGCAGTATTGCTACCTTCTCTTCGTTAGTCATCGATATCTTCCTTGACGTGCATCTTTCGTGGCTGGCTTCCTTGGGGAAAATCCTCCCCCCCCCCAAATATTGCAGAACACAGAATTTTTATTTTCACTTCAACCAGTTACGCAACAGCTCCGCGAATTTCTTGGCATCGGCACTCGCCAGCCTTCTGGTAATATCCGCTTCCGTCATGGTCTTTTCCGTCAGTTCGTCTAGGGAGATGGAAGGCGGCGGCTCCCCCGTCGCGCCAGCCTCAACGGCCATAGGTAAAGGCAACTGCCGAGCCTGCATTCCACGTCCCGTCTCTTCCATCGTGATTCCTTTGACCAGGGGTCTGAGGACAAAGAGGAAAATCAACGCTATCCCTGCCATCACGGCGCCATATTTAATCAGCGGGGAAAAGAGCAGGACTTTCTCATACCATGATCCCTCGCCCGTTGTTTCCGCTTCACCATCGCTTTTCTTGAAGGGCATGTTGGTCACGGCAACCTGGTCACCCCTGCCTTCATTGAATCCCGCCGACTTACGCACAAGATTCTCAAGGGATTCAATTTCTTTTTTATCTCTGGGCTGATACTCTTCACCGCCCTTCTTGTTTTTCGTGTAGGTGCCGTCAACAAGCACCGCAATGGAGAGCTTTTTTATCTCCCCCACCGGCATGACCGTTTTACTGATCACCTTGTTGATCTCGTAGTTTATCGTCTCGTCGGTTTTTTCATTTTCAGCGCTTGCTGCCGCCGCAGATTTTCCGGTAACCGGTGCGGATGATTTTTCTGACTGTTTCTGGGTGCTCCTAACCACCGGAGACTCAGGATCATACGTTTCCTCGGTTTTTTCCGTCATCCGAAAATCGAGGTCTGCGGAAACCCTCACCACCGCCTTCCCTGTGCCGACAACATTTTCCAGCATGGACTGTATCCGGGAAGCAAGATCCTTTTCAATTCCCTGTTGATAATCACTCTGAGCACCCGACATTTTCGTCAGTTTCGAATCACCCGTATTCTTCGAAAGGATGTTCCCGACGCTGTCAATGATCATGACATCCTCAGCGTTCATCCCTTCAATGCTGCTGGCCACCAGATGGGCTATACCATCTATCTGGGTCTGCCGTAAACTTCGGCCCGTCTTTAATTTGATAGTTACGGAAGCGGTGGCCTTCTTCTGCTGATCGACAAAGAGGGAATCTTTCGGTATGGCAAGATGGACCCTGCTCTGTTGTATCTCATCAAGAGAATTAATGGTGCGGCTCAGTTCCCCTTGTTGCGCGCGCAAATAATTAAGCCGCTGTTCAAATTCAGTGGCTCCTATGGTTTTATTATCGAATATCTCAAACCCCACGCCGCCGCCGTGCGGCAAGCCGGCCGTCGCCATCTCCAGGCGCAATTCGGAGACTTTTTCCGAAGGAACGGATACGGTGGCCCCGTCAGGAGAAATTCTATAGGGAATCTTCTTTTCCTGAAGTTTACCCACGATGCTTCCTGCATCCTCGCTGCCCAGGCCGGAGAATAGAATCCGGTAATCAATCTGATTCGTAAAATAAACAAGAGCCAGTATACTGGACAGAGAAATAACCACGGCAATAAACAGGGATATCTTTTTCCCTGCATCCAATGAACTGAAACCACTCCAAAGTCTGGTGAAAAATTGCGATAGGGGATCCATGATTAACCTTCTCTCAAGGCTACGATGCGCGGAAAAGTTCTGCTGTCAGCTTGATGAACGGCCTTTACCTTACACCTGCATTCTCATTATTTCCTGGTAGGCATCCAGTATCTTGTTCCGTATTTGCATCATTGTCCGGAAAGAAATGTCGGCTTTCTCAAGGGCGATCATTGCCTCATGGACGCTGCTCGTGTTATCCAGTTGAACCTTTGCTATCGCCTCGTCGGCATTGAGTTGGAGCTTATTAATGTCTTTCATGATGCCTTGTAAAACATTGCCGAATGATTTTCCGGCCTCCTTACTGCCGGGAGTTTTTTCCATGGACACCGCTGGGGGCAATAAATCGCCACCCCGAATAATCATATCATTCATCGTACACCCTCCCGTCTTTGCGATACCGTCTTATTCCTACTTACCCATTTCGATGGTTTTCAGGGCCATATTTTTTGTTGCGTCAAATGCGTTAACGGATGCCTCGTAGGCCCTGCTTGCCATGATCATGTCTGCCATTTCCTGTATGGGATTCACGTTAGGCATGGCAACCATTCCTCTGGCATCGGCATCCGGATGACCAGGATCATACACCATCCGGGATCCTTCCGTATCCTCAACCACGTCTTTAACCTTAACCATGCGCAAGGCGTCTCTGAGAACGGTATTGAAAGGACCTTTTACGGTTTCCGTGGAAAAAACGACCTGTTTCCTTTTGTACGGCCCTCCTTCGGGAGTGCTCGTCGTGCTGGCATTGGCAAGATTGCTCGCCACAACATCCAACTTTGCACGCTGGGCGGCCAGACCGGAGGCACAGAGTCTGAAAGACGTTGAGAAATCCATTTATTTTGCCTCCGTCAATACGTTTTTGATGCCTTTGAACTTTCTCGACAGGAGTTCCACCGTGAGGTTGTACATGAGCTGGTTCTCGGCAAGATTGGCCATCTCGGCGTCAAGTTCTACTTTTCCGTCTGAATTGACAATCCGATAACCCGTTTTTTCGCCTGAGAGGGGAGGAAGATGTTTTTCATCTGTTCTCACCAAGGGTACTTTTTTTCTGCCCAGCGCCTCTTCCAGGTTATTTCTAAAGACAAGTCCCGTCGGGTGGTAATCCGGCGTATCAATATTGGCGATATTCGAAGCAATGATTTTATGACGCTCAGATCTGAATCCCAGCATGGTGGATAACAGATTTATGGTTTTTCCGAATAAGGCTTCCATGCATCAACCCTCCTCCTTGTTCTGATGCAATAACCTGCAAATCACATACCATATCCTTACACCAGCATGGCGATTTATCACAAACCGGGATCACCGGTTTATCCGGCCATGCCGGCAATGAAATTGCGTGATGGCAGGACCGCCCCGCTCATTATTATTTATTCGCCGTTCAGTGAATAATTATATTCGTGCAGCTTATTCCTCATGGTGCGTACACTGATACCAAGAATTTTTGACGCTTTTGTCTTATTTCCTTTCACTTTGGTCATGGTTTCAAAAATAAGATTTCGCTCCATGTCTTTTAGCGTCAACTCCGGATTCTTCGTCAAGAGATGTTCCACAGAGGAGCGAACCGGGCGGTCAATGTTCCCTTCCTCCTTTTCCAGACAAAGATGCTCGGTCAATACCATCCCTCCTTCACTTATCAGCACCGCCCTTTCGACAACGTTTTCCAATTCCCGAACATTGCCCGGCCAAGGGTACGATTCCAAAAGTGAGAGGGCTACCGAAGAAAATAGAGGAGGCTTCTTTTCGTTGATGTGACTGTATTTTTTTAAGAAATACTCCGCCAGAAGGGGAATATCAGCTTTTCTTTCCCTGAGCGGCGGTATTTTGATGGGAATGACATTCAAACGGTAATAGAGATCGTCCCGGAACGTCTTCTCTTCGATACGCACTCTTAAATCCGCATTGCTGGTAGCAATAATCCTTACATCCACCGGGACGGGCGATTTCCCCCCCAGACGGTCAACTTCACCTTCCTGGAGGACCCGAAGCAGTTTTGCCTGAAGCTGCATGTCCATTTCGCTTATCTCGTCGAGCAAAAGAGTCCCCCCATCGGCAAGCTCAAATTTCCCCGGCTTTCTCTGTGATGCACCGGTAAAGGCCCCTTTTTCATATCCAAACATCTCGCTTTCCAGCAGATTATTGGGGATAGCCGCACAATTGACTGCCACAAAGGACAGATTTTTCCTGTTGCTGTGACGGTATATATAGCGGGCAAACAGCTCTTTCCCCGTCCCGCTTTCACACTGAATCAGAATACTGGATTTGCTCTTGGCGACATTTTTCAGCAACTCTAGAATTGCGGAAATTTTAACATCCTTCGTGATGATTTCCCGGGCAGGATAGGAGCTTTCCTGTGCTCTGTTTTCTTCCCCCGCTTGATTTTCGGCATTGGCGGCAAGAACATTTTTAACGACAAATTCCAGATCATCGAGAGAAAAGGGCTTCATGATGAATTCGGCGGCGCCCTCTTTCATCGCCTCCACCGCCGTGTTAACCGTTCCGTATGCGGTAATAAGGATTACCGGGGTTTCCGGCGATATCTTCTTTATTCCGCGGAGGACATCCATCCCGCTCATTTTCGGCATCCTCATATCGGTAATAACAACTTCGAATCTCCCCTCCTGGAATTTCTGGAGGGCATCGATGCCATTTTCCGCCGTCACCACCTCGTACCCGCAACTTTCGAGGGATTCTGAAAGGGCTGTCCTCATGGAAATATCGTCGTCGGCAATTAAGATTTGCTGCATTCCATCACTCCTCCCCCTTGGTCAGCGGCAACAAGATGGTAAAAATTGTACCGCCACGTTCACCTCGTTCAACATTGATGCTTCCCCCGTGCATGTCCACGATATTGTGAACAATGGCAAGACCGAGACCGGATCCCCCTTCCCTTGTGCTGAAGAAAGGATCGAATATTTTGCTCATATGTTCTTCTGCTATTCCACTGCCGTCATCGGAGAATTTGATTTCTATGGAAGACACGGCATTCGTTTTGACATTGCTGTTCGCCCGAGAACACTTGGTTTCTATGGAAAGATTCCCTCCTTCGGGCATTGCCTGCAGCGCATTTAAAATCAGGTTAAAGAATACCTGCTTCAGCATCTCGGCATCCCCTTCAATGACGGGTTCAACGTCAGCGTAGCGAAGAGAAAAAACAATATTACCCTGGGTAAAAATCTGTTCGGAAAATGCGTGTATCTCCCTTAGTATGTCGTGAATGTTCACCCGTCCGGGCACGGGACACGTGTTCCTGGTGAAGAGAAGGAGATTGGATATCTTGTTGTCCATGTTTTTCACTGACGTAATGATTTGGGATATGCGGTCCCGGTCCTTTTTTTCTTGTAGGTCTTTTATCAAAAGGGAAGCAAAAAGTTCGATGCTGCCCAGAGGATTCCTTATTTCATGGGCGATGTTTGCGGCCATTTCACCCATTGCCGCAAATTTTTCCGTTCGCTTTGCCATTTCCTCCAGTATTTCAATCCTGGTGACATCCCGTAAAAGAAAAACGGTCCCGATAGTATCGTTGTTTCTGTCCCGCACGGGCGCACTGAATGCCTCCATGGTTCTGCCTTTTAACCGGAATTTGCGTCCCGTTTCTCTGCGGAAATATTCGGAGAAACCCACACAATCATCTTTCTCCGGGAACGCGTCTCCGAACATAACCGTGATATTTTTCCCCAATACACGGCTCTGGGAAACACCGGAAAAAGTCTCGGCGCATCGGTTAACCGTCTGTATTCTCTCTTCCGGGTCCGTCACAATGACACCCGTGGTCAGGCTCTCCAGAATATTCTGGAGATAATTTTTC
>CAZTLA010000091.1:0-4933 GCA_964614365.1 uncultured Syntrophales bacterium
CCAGGTTCGGCAGGATCAGGTCTCCCCCATTGTTGTTGCAGGCAAATCCGATCACTTCGCCGAGTATCGGGGCGCCTCTCTTGCGGGCACATTCATACTCCTCCAGCATGACGGCGCCCGCCCCTTCTCCCACCACAAGTCCGTCTCGTTTGACATCGAAGGGGCGGGGGGTCAGATTGGGGGTATCGTTGAAGGCCGTTGAACAGGCAAGCAGATTGTCGAACACTGCGACGGTGGTCGTATCATATTCGTCGGCCCCGCCGCACAGCATGGCATCCTGCATCCCGTACTTGACCGTTTCATACCCGTACCCGATGGATTGGCTGCTCGTCGTGCATGCGGTGGATGAGGAAATAACCCGTCCGGTAATACCGAACATCTTGGTAATATTAACGGCCGTGGTGTGCACCATCGATTTCAGGTAGTCCACGGCGCCGATGGAAGAAACCCCGGGGCGCGGTCCCCCGAAAAAGGTCTTGTATATTTCCCGCTGGACGGTGGGACTCCCGTGCGTTGAACCGAAGGCGACGCCCAACCGACCGGATGTGACGAAGTCCTGCTCCAGACCGGCGGCCACGATTACTTCCTTTGCCACCTGGCAGGCATAATAGGCGACAGGTCCCATGGTCTTCCGGTGCTGACGCTTGAAATCGTAGGCTATGGGATAATCGACGCTTCCAAAAACCTTTGAGTGGATGTAAGGAGACAGCAGGTCGTCCTGCTTTAACGCCTTGACGCCGGAAATCCCGTTCATCAGATTATGCAGAATCTCCGCCTTCGAACGGCCGATGGGGGTGATGGCAGAGCATCCGGTTATGACGACCCTTCTTTCCATACGGTACCTGTTTTCCTTGGATCCTATGCCGAAAAAGCCTGTCTTACCATGGCCAGCGACACAACGTAATCGCAGATTTGATTGATCGTCTGAATATCCATTGCCCGTTTCTTTTCCTCCTGGGTAAGTTCGGAACCGAGCATATTCTCTATCTCAAGAAGCAGTTCAATGGCATCTATGCTGTCGAACTCGTGCTTTTCTCTCAGGTTATCATCCAAGCCCGGATTTTCGATCTCGAATTCCTTCCGGAAAAAAATGAGAATTTTCGTTGTAATCTCTTCGCGTGTCATAGGGGTTCTCAAATGCTCCTGTGGGCTCTTGATCCGTCTTGATCCCCGATCATTCCGGAAAGGTTTCCCAAAGATGAACCGTCTTCGGATCAACGGTCACCGGCTTTCCCGCCGAATTCAGCGCACAATGCCGCGTAAATCCAGTGCAGATGATCCTGCCGGTTTCAAGATGGGTGATCACGTAATCGAACCGCAGCTTTACCCGCTCAAGCTCTGCCGGCCGGGTATAAACGTACATGGGATCATCATAATAGAGGGGCTCGTAGAACCGTATCCCCAGATCAATAATCGGATAGACATAGCCGCTCGCTTCTATTTCCCGGTACGGGTATGCCGCATCCCTCATCAGCGAGGCGCGACCGAATTCAAAATAGCGGAGATAATTGGCGTGGTACACTACCGTAGAGCGATCCGTGTCGGCGTAGAGCGTCCGTCCCTGGCATCGGTGCCAGACGAGTCCGGTTTCCCGGTCCCGGACGTAACGGCCGTCACTCCCCGATTCTTCCGGTCTGAACGGTTTCGGTTTCACGCTACATCCCCCTGAATATGATGCAACAGTTTGTGCCGCCGAAACCGAAGGCGTTCGACAGGGCAATCTCATGATGGCGCCGACGGGCGCCTTCGGCAACAAAGTCCAAACCGTCAAACCGCGGATCGGGGATATAGTTTATCGTGGGCAGCATGAGCCCTCGCTGCATACCCTCGATTGTCAGGGCATTTTCAATGGCTGCGGCGGCGCCGAGGGCATGGCCGATCTGGGACTTATTCGACGAAATGGGAATGTCTCTCAACCGGTCGCCAAAAACAGCGCGCAGACAATCGACTTCCATACTGTCGCCATTGGTCGTGGACGTTCCATGGGCATTAACGTATTCCACATCACACGCCTTCAATCCGGCGTCGTCAACGGCTCCCTGGATCGCCCGGATGATGGTATGCTTGTTCGGCCTCGCAAAATGATGGGCATCGGAATTCCACCCGATGCCCATGACCTCGGCCTTCGCCTGAAGACCGTACGGTGAAAGGGACTCATCCGCAGCAAGAACGATTACCCCTGCACCCTCAGAGAGGACAAACCCTCTTCGGTCGATGCTGAACGGTCGGGATGCCTGAGCGGGATCTGCATAGGCGCGGTCATCGGGGCAAATCTTAATGGTGGCATTCATATTGGCAAAGCCATGAATGATCTCGGACATAATCGGCATATCCACGCCGCCGGCAAGGACAAAGTCGCAGTCTCCGTCTCGGATCATCCGTGCACCGATGGCAATGGCATAATTACCCGAAGCACATGCGCCCTGGGGCGAGAATATGGGACCGGTAAAACCCATAAGCATTCCCGCCTTGCCCGACGGCAGGTTCGCGCAGAGATTGGGGAGCAAATAGGGACTTACTTTCAAGGGTCCCTTCTCCCGCAGATTTTCCGCGGCGATACGGAACGCGTCGCTCCCATTGATGGCGGAACCGATCAGGCATGCAGTTCGGGGACCTGTTTCACCGTCTATGTGAAGTCCGGAATGTTCCAGGGCTTCCTTGCAGACCGCCATCGTCAGAATGACAAAGGACGCATTCCAGTTGTAAACCTCTTTTTCACTTGAAAAATCATAGGCACGGGGATCCCAGTCCGGAATCTCACCGACAATATGGCGGGCGGATTTCACCTGACATCGCGTCACCTTGCGGAACCCTGCATCGCCGTTCACCGCCCGTTCCCAGGTGCCTGGAAATGTCTTTGCCAGGGGCGTTGCCGCGCCGTATCCGATGACAAATACCCGTCTGTTCTTTGGTGCCCTCATCCGTCTCCCGTTGCACGATGAAACTTAGTCGATCCGGCGAAAAACAATGCAGGAATTACAGCCGCCGAATCCAAACGCATTTTTTAACAGGTGCTCCTGAACAACCCTTCTCGCTCCTTCCGGTACGCAATCGATCGCAATCTCCGGATCGGGCGTATAATTAATCGTGGGGAGAACCGTGTCCCGAATCATCCCTTCCAGGGCAAGGATGATCTCGATGGCGGACGAGGCGCCCATGGCATGGCCCGTCAGGGACTTGTTGGCCGAGACCGGCGGCATGCGACTGCCGAAAACATCTTTCAAGGCATCCCCCTCAATCCGGTCGCCGATCTTCGTCGATGTGCCATGCGCATTGATCGCGTCGATATCCTCCGGCTGCAGGCCGGAATGAGAAACACTCTCCGCAATGCACCGTTTCACCGTTTCGAGGTTTGGGGCAACGAAATGATGGGCGTCGGACGTCATGGCCCATCCCGCCATTTCAATTCTGGGCGCAAGGCCATGGGCCTTCACAAATTCCGCCCCGGCGAGAATGACGCAGCCGGCGCCTTCCGATACGATAAAGCCCCTCCTGTTGAGGGAGAAGGGACGGCTTGCTTTCTCCGGAGGTTCTGCCGGTTGCCCCTCCTTCGGTCGGTATGCGCCGTTCATCGTGGCGAACCCGCCCAGGATGGATTCCACCAGGGGAAAGTCCACCGCCCCGCAAATGACCACATCCGCCATACCCTGTTCTATGAGCAGGGCCCCGATAATCATGGAGGTAGAACCGGTAGCACAGGCGGTGATCGTCGATGTTATGGGACCGGTCGCGCCGGTCATGATGGATATCTTTCCCCCCACCATGTTGATGCAGGAGTTTGCATTGGTAAAAGGATGGGGGAGTTTCCCTTCCGCAACAAACTGCCTGTCCGCATGGATAACGGCATCGAGTCCACCGACGGCGGAACTGAACGTAATGGCAACTCTCGGCGCAAGCGCATCCGTTATCTCAATCCCGCTTTTTTTTAACGCACGGTGGACAACCAGCAGGGCATGTTTAAAAACGGGCGATGTCCACAGCGCCATGTCGCGGGATGCTAAAAAGGGATAGGTATCAGTGACGATATCCCCAACCTGACCGGCGATTCTCACGGGGAAGCGGTCGCGAAGAGGGAAACGAGTCAGGACACCGATGCCGCTTACGCCACGGGAGGCGCGGTCCCACTGCGCATCCATATCTACGCCCAGGGGGGATACCGCGTCATAGCCGACGATGAGCGGTCGTTGTCCTCCCGTCGTGGCCGGCCTGGTTTCGGGCATAAGGGATGTTGACGCTACCATGGCAGGAATCGGTAGAGTTTGGCGAACATTTCATAAACTTCTATCCAATTTTGAAGATCTTTCGTCGATTGCAGATGGTCCCTTTTGTTGACCATGATCCAACTCATATGCGCCGCGCCATCCTTGCAGGTTGCGCAATCCCGTGTCGCCGAGGTACAGCAGCGGTGCATGGTTTTCAGATCTGAAGCCCACCGGATAAACCGGATGAGCCTTTTGGGCTGGGGCGACCTGCTGTCCATCGGTTCCGTAACGGACGGACACTCCGCCCATCCGAACGGTCGATTCATCATCCTCCCCGTGGTGATGACTTCATGGTAGTATTTGCAGGAAACCACGGTTTCCGGATAGGCATCCAGCATGTCGTCCATTTCAGCCCGAACATCCCGCAGCCGATCCTCCGTCCAGGAAAAACCGTCCACCATTTCATCGTTCGACAACAACTGCATGTGGACCTTCAACCCCACATCGGCAATTTTTCTGATCATATGCTCTATCCGGCCGACTTGCTTCGGCGTAATCGTATAGAGGTAATAGGTATAGGGATCACCCGCATAATTTTTACTGGATATGGAGAAGGTATCTTTTCCCCGGAGAATTTTTTCGTCTTCCTCATCGCCCCAGAGCGAGATACCCATCATCATATCGGGGAAACGGTCCCGGGGAATCTTGATCTGCCCGTTGGTCGAGCAAAA
>CAZTLA010000091.1:5033-12192 GCA_964614365.1 uncultured Syntrophales bacterium
TCATATCGGGGAAACGGTCCCGGGGAATCTTGATCTGCCCGTTGGTCGAGCAAAAGGTCGGCAGTTGCGAATAAAAGGCCTCGATCCGGTCAAGGCACAGCGTCGGTTCCCCGCCGATTAATATGGCGAGATTGACGCCCCGCTCCTTTTCCGTTTGAACGAACCGGGACCATTTTCCCACATCCATTTCCTCGGAAGCGGCCCGATGTTCGTCGGAAGAAAAGAAGAAACAACCCCGGCAACGCAAATTGCACTGGTTGGTCACATCGTAGATGGAGCTGCGGATATTCAGAGTGGATATCTTGCGGTAACGTTCATGCCACTCATTATCGAGTAAGGAACTGACGGTTTTCATAGATAGCTTCCTTTATTCACCCACGTCCACCGGCAAAGAGGGGGAAATGCTGCGCTACTCCCCCGTTCATGACCACCGAAGGCGGGGCGGTTCAATGATCTCCTGACAGAGGAACCCGCCCTTTTCGTAATCCATCACCCATACGGCAAGGTAGGTATCCACATAGTCAAGCCACGATCTGAACATGTCCGGGTCAGTTACGTGGCGGTGCAGACGCGCCGTGACAACCGCGCTCCCGGCCGCATAATGCCTGCACTCGTCGCAGTCCGTGTCGGGAACGCAGCAGGCTGCCTCCCGGTCCCAGGACAAATCAGCCCGGTATTGCCTGAAGGAGCGCCCCAGACCGATGTCCGTCGAAGGGTTTCTTCTCGGATAGGAACAGCCATAAAGTTCGTGCAGACCGTATCGATGGGTATGGGCAACCGCATTGTAGGGGGAATAAAGCACATTTTCCGGATAGCGTACCAGAATATCCCGCATGACTTCGCGCGTCCGGACGAGAGAAGCCTTCGTGTGCCGAAGAGAACCGGTATAGCCGGAAGGAGATGAAAAAACGTTAAACGTGATCTTGCAACTATTTACAGAAACGACGTCCATCACTTCATAGACTTCTTCTATGTTATCCCGCGTGAAGGTATAGACGAACACGGACCTGGGGTCGCCCCGGTAATTTTCTATCTGTTTCGACAATAAATTCTTTGCCCTTCTCACACGGAGGCTCGTCTCATCGTTTCCCCAAACGGAGATGTGAATTTTATACCCGATCGCTTCCGGAATGCGCTTCAAACCATTCGTTGCGATACACCCCAAGGGTATTTCATCACAGCAGACGGCCAAGAGCTCCGGGACGAGGGATGGTTCGGCGCCGGCCAGCACGGCATAGGTAATCCCTCGCTCCTTTTCCTCCCTCATCAGCGTCCGCCACGCATCGGGATTCCGGTTTTCCTCGGCAAACTGCTTTTCCCCTTCATAGTAATAACAACCGTCGCACTGGATGTTGCAGCGGTTGGTCATATCGTACGTCGATTCCCGAAGGAAAAAAAATTTCCGCACCTTTTCCCAGCGCCCTTGAACGTCAGGATCGGCCAGCAGTTCGGCGAATTTCCATTACTTCGTCTTTTGTTCGCGGTGGAGGATCGTTGTGACGTCCATGGCATCCATGAATCGTTTCCTCGGGTTTACGCCGACAGTTTCTGCTCGACGTATTCAGCGATCATCGCGGTATTTCTGAGCTTGGGATAATCATCTTCATCGATCGTGATGCCGTATTCGTCCTGCAGCACGAGAACTACCGTGGCCAGATCCATGCTGTCAATGCCCAGTTCATCCACCAGATCAAGATAAGGATTGAATGTTTCCGGCGTAATCTCCTGCAGCTTGAGTTCGAAGATAATAATTTCGGCAATGCGACTTATCAGCGCTTTATTAGCAAAGGGCATTCCCAATCCTCCTCATAGTATAATCACGCACCACTTTCCTCAAGCAGCGCATCGGCAATAACGATGCCCGTGCATATCGTTTTCCCTTTCAACTCAACCCGAAAATGATAGGAAGAACTCGCTTCGCGCCGGGAAAAAGACAGGGACAGTTCCAACACCTCGGCCGGCTTGACCGGCAGTCTGAACCTGACCCTCCTGATACCCGATATCCGGATATTTCTCTTCTTCTCCGATGCATGCTCCCGTATGACATCCGTCACCATAGCCAAAACGGCAATCCCGGGGAGAATCGGTTCGTCGGGAAAATGGCCGGAAAACCAGGGAGAACTGTCTATTGCACTGGCCTCCGCTGAAATCAGACTGCCCGTGGATTCTCCTTTGTATGATATGCTATGCCACGCTTCGTCCATTTTAATACGTGCCCTGATCTTCCCCCCCTTTTCCCGGGACTTCCCGCCGACACCTACCACCCCCCCCATTGTCTCCATTGCGCCGCGCTTTTTTATCATTGATCTATCTGTTTATCAATATCTTTTTGGCTTCCCACCGATGGATATCATTGCTGTCCGGCATCGACAGGAATCATCACCGGTTTCGCCAAAAGTTCTCTCAGGGCAACTATTTGGAATCCCTTCTTTTTCAGACCTGACACCACCAGGTCTGTCTCGTGCAACCAGGAATCAACGCCCATCGCCCCTTTCGGCCGAATATCGTGAAGCAGGATTATATCGTCGGGACGCGCCTTTTTCAATATCCTTCGGGATAGCCCCCGAATATATCTGTTGCCGCCGTCAAAGGCCCGACAGGAAAAGGTTACGCAGAACATACCCTGCCGAAGCAAAACGCGGAGTAGCTGTGGGCTGGTGACACCCACGGGCGGTCTGAAAGCGGCAGGGACAATGCCAAAACGTCTCAGCTCCCGTTGCGCCGATTCGATTTCCCGATGCAGCGTATCCGAACGGCGAAGCATTAAAAGGGGATCATGACTGTACGAGTGATTACCCACATCATGGCCATGATCAATGATTGCTGAAATCAGGTCGCCGTATTGTGCGGCCCTTTCTCCGGTAACAAAGAAGGCGGCCTTTACGGCATGCCGTTCCAGCAAGTGCAAAAGGGGCCGGGTAGTCATCGGATCAGGGCCGTCGTCGAATGTCAAAGACACCACCGGTCTTCCCGTATGCCCTCGACTGAAAACCGGCAGAAAAAATCCCCTCGAGGGGAAAAAGGGAGCCGCCATACAGAGGAAAACGTAAACAGACAGGGGAATGACGGCAAGTTCAACGTGCAGGAGGGAGAATATCGGCGCCAGGAAAAGAGCCACGAAGCCGGTCCGCGCCGCCGGCGAGACATAGCCTGCCTTCTTCCCGTCATGGTTCATCGAATCAATTGCTCCCAGAGGGGGCCTACATGGCCCCGCGCATGCATCCGTACAAGGCTTTTGTGCGTTTGCGGCGAACCGGAGCCGAGAACCCAGTTTATCCGACTGCCGGCATGGTCCTGCACGAGTTCCCGCATAGCTTTCCGATTCATGGTCGACGACCAGTAAAACACCGGTTCAAGCAAATTCCGGTCGGGTCCTATCTGTCCTTCATTAAGGGCAGTATCATACAAGACGGTACGGGGATAGATCCTTACTCCCGCAAAAACAAAAAAGACGGTTTTTCCCAGTTCATCCGCCCCGGCCAGGGTTTCCCTCAACGTGGCTTCATTTTCTCCCGGTCCGCCCAGCATGAGATAATGAGCGACGTGCAACCCGGCAGCAACGGCAAGCCGGTGCGAGTCAAAGACATCACCACGGCGAAAAGGTTTCCCATAGGAATCGAGCACCGTATTTGAAAGGGATTCCGTACCAAATTCCACGTGCATGAGCCCGGCATCGGCCAGGATATTGTAATAGTCCGGTGGAGTTGACAGAGGCGTAAACAAGCCGCCCCAGGGAATGGAAATGCCCGCTTTTTTGAATGCCGCGGCGACCGCCAGGCTATGTTCGGCGCTGCCGTTAAATGTCGAATCGGTCATATAGAGGTAGCGGGCGCCTGCGTCCTGGAGCATTCTGGCCGTATCGGCTACTTCCCCCGGTGGCACCAAGCGAAACCGTGTCCCCTCTATCTGCGGATAGGTACAATAGACACACTTGAACGGGCAGCCCCTTTTCGTCTGCAGATTGAGCATGCCCCCCCTTTTCAGGTAGAAAGACGTATAGGAATGGTCGGCAAAAACGCCGCGTGAAAATGAAGTGGACCAGGGTTCGGGAAACACAACAGGGCCGTTTCTGGTCACGATGCCGGGAAGACCCGAAACATCTTCATTCCGTTCCAACGCCCGGAGCAGGAGCGGGAGTCGTTCCCCCTCGCCGATGATACCGAAATCGGCATCCAGCCGATTCATACATTCGCCGGGCAGGATGGTAAACCCACTGCCTCCCAAGACGATCAGTCCCGTTGAATGTCGCCGGATGATGGCGATTATTTCCCGTATTTCTTCTATGAAGGTTCGTTCTCTGGCTGCATCAATAGTGTCGATATTTCTGATGGACAACCCGATAATATCGGGCAGGTACTGAGAAAGGACCTCTGCCAGGGCATCCCCGGTCTTCAGCTCATTCATGTCAACGCTTCTCACCAGGTGCGGCGGTGAGACGGCATTCATCACATAATCGAGGCCGATTGGATATGCCGGATAGGGTTCGATTAACCTGTTTGTGGATACGAGCAATACCTTCACGGGCAATCCTCCATGACCTCTCGACAGAATCTCTCATGACCGATTATGCGCTTGACCGTCTGGAAAGAACCCAGCGTTGTCCCCATAATCCCCGGCGCCATGCTGTTCTGACCGGCGAGAAACAATCCTTCAATGGACGTGCGATTCAAGGAAGCCGTCTTCATTAACTGCTGTGCCGAACGGAGGATCCCATAGGCGGAGCCGTCCGGGCTGCCCACCCGATCCCTGATGGTCAAGGGTGTATAGGTGTCCAGTATCTTCATCCCCTTGAGAGGCCCGAACACTGTTGCCGCCTCAGTGACGAACTCGCGGGCTTTCTTTTCCTTTGCCGCACCATAGTTGCTGCCTCGTCGTCCGGACGTTGTTCCCTCCCACTCTCGCCATTCCTCGATGCCGCTCGTCGTCATCATGGATAAGATGTTTGTACCCGGCTGCCCGCTCTGGCGCAATTGATGGAATACTCCGCGGGTCAGGGTCCCGTCTTTTTCCGGGTAAAGCCGGTAAATGTTGTACGGCAATGCCTCATGCGCATCGGCGTCAACGGCAAGGGTTGCGGAAAAAATCCCCTTGGTATCTTCGAGCTGCGCAATCCGATCCGCATAGACCGGCTTAACCGTATCTTCAGGCAACAGGTTGACGAGGCACTTGGGATGGATAGCGCCGATGACGACCGCCGTATCAAGGACGCGGCCGGATTGCAAAACAACCCCGGTTGCCCGTCCCGAGCGCACAAGAATCTTTTCCACACCGTCTCCCGTAACGACGGCGCCGCCGTGCGAACCGAGCGTGGACACGAACGCATCCGCCATACGGGAGCTGCTGCAGGCCAGTCTCCAGGAGGACATAAGATAGGACGCGAGGGTCATGTGATAATAGAACGCAGGACAATCCCGCAAGGGAACACCGATCAACGTGGAAGGAACACCCAGGACGGAGAGCAGCGGAATTGAACAACCCATGTGCAGGAGACGACTCCCCATGGAGTCAAGGCTCTCCGACGAGAGAAAGGGCATCCCTGGCGCCGTCAGAAGGTCGAGCGAGATCAAGCTCCGGGATATCTTTCTCATATCGCCCATGATCATCGCAATCTGATTCTGCTCACGGGGGAAGGCCCGTTTCAGGTCGTCTTCAAAGGCATCAATGCCTTCGTGAAGATCGAAGGAAAAATCATCGAACAGGTAACGATCAATGACGCCTTTCACCCCCATGCGCTCGAGAGGGATTAAGGGAGTAACGCCGAGATAATCCCACAATCGTCTGAGCGGCTGCCCGCGGTCGAGTGATCCCATGTAATGCACGCCCATGGGACAATCAATGCCGGAGCGGATATAGCTCCGCATCAATCCGCCCGGCAGGGGATTTCTTTCTACCACCGTGACCCGGTGATGAAGTTTCGCAAGGATGATGCCGACGGTCAACCCGCCGATGCCGGAACCGATAATCAGAACATCATCCGGCGTTTTGCTCGCCCGTGTCATGGCAAAACCTCCACCGCCGTGACAAAATGACCGAACCCCAGGACAAGAACACCCCTCCCCTGCAGCCGCGTTTTCTGCCGGTCGCAGATATTTTCGGGTATTTCACCGGCCTGTACAAATGAAACCGCCAGAACCGTTGCGACCGCCGAGGCCGAGGCAAATTCGCCCACGCACCGTCGGTAATCGAAAACGGGATGCGGATACTTCGTTTTGGATAGGAATTTTTCCAACTGCGTCGTGCCTTGCGCCCGCTGCGCAGCGGGAATCCCGGCCATGATGGCGCCGAATTGTCCCCTGATCCTTGTGCTTCCCCCCAGTGCCCGGATAAGCGCCGGAATGACATGATCGTTGTTAAGGGAATACGCCATAAAAGAGGGACATATCTGTCGGGGTGATGTGGGTGTCGCCGGTTTGAGATAGAGGGCCCCTCCCCCGTCTGAGGGTGGTCCGTCGGGCGTAACGGAGGCATCGAAGAGGGGAGATAATGTTTCGTGATACTCATCGACGCCGATCATGAGAAACGGTTTGTCGCTCCGGCGGATGAGGAGACTTGCGCTCAAAAGAGCCTGTTCGAAGGCGCAATCGCCGCCGGTCATCGTCACGTTTGGCCCGGAGGATTTGAAATGGATGGCAATGTGACCCGCAGCGGCATTATGAACGGATCCGATAAAATCCGTCGGACCGGCAAACCGCTCTTCCGAGGCAAAAAGGTTCATGAGCAGGTCATGGGTCTCAGAAAGTCCGCCCCAACCGGTTCCTAAAAAAACAGACGAGGGAGAGCCATCGGTTGCGCTCTCTCTACAGGCCGAAATGGCCAGAGACAGGGCAATGCGGGGAAACCGTTTCAGGCGACGGACGTGTTTCTCGGAAAGGGGCTTCAATATCTCGGCAGAAGAAACGATTCCCGGCAGCCCCGTACCATGATGCATGGCTTCAATTGTCTGTCCCACGCCTCCCGCAGCGGTAAGACAGGCATTTCCGAGAACGGAAAAGGACGGGAAACGGTCAACGCAAACCGGCGTCACCGCACGTTTCCGTCGCTTCGGATGGCCGACGGCGAGGACGGCATTGTTCCCACCGAAACCGAATGAATTGACAAGGGCCGCGTTTATATTCTTCACCGTAGATACCTGAACAGGAATCAGGTTCAATTGGGGATC
>CAZTLA010000092.1:0-12186 GCA_964614365.1 uncultured Syntrophales bacterium
CATCGCTGCCCTCCATTATGATCCCGTCCTTGATCTTCACCGTCATCATCTTTTTATGTTGGAGCAAGATCACGGCGCGCAGGGTTGAAGAGGAAACCACGAATGAGTCTGCCTCAGCGATACCGAACGCGACGTACCTTTCTCTTGCCATCCTTATCGCCATCGTCATGACCCGCTCATGGATTCAGATGGGTCTGATGAGTTATATTCCCTTTTACTACATAACCTATCTCAAAGGAGATCCTCTTTATGCAGGAAAACTTGTGTCGGTTTTTCTGCTCGGCGGGGTTCCCGGCACCTTGGGAGGAGCGCTGTTGGCCGATCGGTGGGGATACCGGCGCTATTTGATTCTCACCATGTTTCTTGCCACACTGGTACTGCCCTTCGTTTTCATTGCCGAGGGTCTCCTGCTATTCGTTACGCTTGGGCTCCTCGGCATGATTCTCATTTCCACCTTCACCGTTACGGTCGTTATGGCGCAACATCTGCTGCCTGAGAACCTCGGCATTGCCTCCGGTCTCATGGTCGGTTTCGCCATCGGCACAGGCGGCATTTGTGTCCCGCTGCTCGGGGTGATTGCGGATCATTTCGGCGTGCCCTTCGCCCTGCGATCCATAGCCGTGCTCCCCGTTCTGGGTCTCATTTTCAGCATGATTTTACCGTACCCGGCATCTGCCGCGCGGAAATAATCGCTTCCCGATAGGAGGAGAACCCCAACCGTGTATCTGACATCATTTATACACCGAAATGCCTTGTTCGACATCGCCGAACGCTGGTTCTGCAATCGCCCAAAGCCCGGTGACTGTCGCACCCTCGCCGAGATTCTCATCTGTGACGGCTTTGTCGTCAATGAAACACTGGCGCTTCTGATCAGGCGCCTGCTCGACATGACACACCAAAGACCATTCCATCAGAGGTCCATCCGCTCCAAGGGAGAATTGCGCGATATTATCTGCGGCGACAACCGGGATGCACCGCCGCGGGTGTCGGAGCTGATGAGTCGCTACCGGGAAAACCCGGATTACTATTACCGGGAAACCCCCATAAATGCGGTGGCATGCCTTGATGAGCAGAACCATCTGATCGGGTCGTTCAGAATAAAGCGGCCGAAAAGAATTGCGGAAAAAGCGAACCGGAGAATCGCTGAATGGATCTTCGAAAAAGTTATCGGACGGGCTCGGGAAATGGCCGGGGAACGGGCGCAACGCTCCGGGGTCCCGCTCGACGGGTTCCTCACTCCTGCCGAAGAAATGGTGAAAGAATTCATACGGGCCGAAGAATGTATCGCCGGGAGTTTCAGGGACGGCGGCATCCGGTTCGATAGGATCGCTTCGACGATACATGACGTGGCTGCCATAAAGATCGTGGCGGAGAGTGATAAGCTCGCGCGGCTCGAAAAAGCCCTGATAGAGACTCCGGATATTGCGGTTATTGAACGGGAGGACTTCAACGGCAGGTATCAGGCCACAAACCTGATCCTTGAAGTCCCCTGGGACGCAGGATATGTCTGTCGGCGATATCGGGAAAGCAGGGCCTGGGAACGATACCTGGATCGGGGAATACCCGGAGAGGAGTTGGAAAAGGGATTGGAGCCCTTTCTTGTGGACGGAGAGCCGAAGATAAACGTAGAGGTAATACTCTCCACCTTCCCCGACTTGGTTGAATCCGAACTCGGCGCCAGCATCCATGAGGAGAGGATCATCGCCCAGAGGGACAATAAAAGCTACAAAGGCTATATCCCCATGAACGTGGAGTTCCTTGTAGAATCGCTTTTCGCCGTGGGATTCAGCCCCCGGATCGATATTGACCAGGTGCCGATCAAGTTGTGGGGGAGGTATCTGCCCGAAACGCTGGGTTCATATGTCCGGCGACTGTATAATCTTCCCGAACACGATCTTATCCAATAGTCAGTCAAACCAGTAATCCTTATTGACTGAAATTTGCGTTTGCTGTATTATCCCAACTCTGCAATGTTTCAGTGAGTAATGCCGTTAATTAGCGAAAAAAAGAAGGCCTATTGCGTTCGCACTTCTGCAGGAAATAGATCGTGACCAAACCCGTTCACATCATCATTCTGGAAGATAACCCGGTTGATGCCGAGTTAGTTCAATACGAACTGCAAGAGGCAGGATTTACCTTCACCTCGAACGTGGTGATGACTGAAAAAGATTTTGTTCGCGAACTTCAGGAATTCTCCCCCGATCTTATCCTTTCCGACTATGATCTTCCCCACTTCAATGGCGCATTAGCTCTTGCCGAGGCAAAAAGAATATGCCCCGATACCCCCTTTATTTTGGTAACCGGCGCCGTCGGAGAAGACCGCGCTATCGAAATCCTCACCCAGGGGGCAAAAGATTACGTTTTGAAGAGCCGCCTCCAGCGACTGGCGCCTGCCGTCCGGAGAGCCCTTGCGGAAGCGGAGGAACACCGGGCGCGCAAGAGCGCAGAAGAAGAACTCCGTGAATCCCATAGAACCTTGGAGAGCATGGTTAAGGAAAGAGGCGCGGCACTGCGGGAGGCCGACAAACTCTATCGTTCCTTGTTCGAGAACATGCTGAACGGATTTGCCTATTGCAGGATGTTGTTTGATCAAGAGCGTCCGCACGACTTCATGTACCTTGATGTGAACAGCGCATTTGAATCATTGACCGGGTTGAAGAACGTTATTGGGAAAAAAGTATCTGAGGTCATTCCCGGCATACGAGCGTCGGACCCGGAGATATTTGAAATCTACGGCAGAGTGTCTTTGACCGGCAGGCCCGAGAAGTTTGAGAAGTATATTGAAGCCTTGAAGATGTGGTTTTCGATTTCGGTGTTCAGCCCCCAAAAAGAACATTTTGTGGCCGTATTTGACGTCATCACCGAGCGCAAGCTGTTGGAGGAAACCCAATCGTTCTTGCTGCAACATAGTTGCCCGGATGAGGATTTCTTCGCATCGCTGGCGCGATATCTTGCCCAAAGCCTGGGGATGGACTATGTCTGTATTGATCGACTCCATGGTGACAGGCTGACCGCCCAGACGGTGGCTATCTACTTTGACGGGAAGTTCGAGGACAACGTGGAGTATGCCTTGAAGGACATTCCGTGCGGCGACGTGGTGGGAAAGACAATTTGCTGCTTTCCCCAGAATGTGCGCCATCTATTTCCCCGGGATACGATAGTGCAGGAAATAGGCGCCGAGAGTTATGTCGGAACCACCCTCTGGAGTTCAAAAGGTCAACCGATCGGCCTGATTGCCGTCCTCTCGCGAAAACCCCTGGCAAACCCCCGGCTGGCGGAAGCGATACTGAAACTGGCGGCCGTCCGCGCAGCCGGTGAATTGGAGCGTACGCAGGTGGAGGAGGACCGCTATCAGTCCGAGCGGCACTTCTCGCTTCTGCATGAAACGATGCTCCAAGGGGTGGTGTACCAGGATGCCGAGGGAAAGATTCTATCGATGAACCCCGCAGCCGTACGGATTCTCGGCAAGAGTCCGGAGGAATTCCCCGGGCACACTTCGGAAAGCGGAGAACACCCCACGTTCCACGGTGATGGTTCGTTCATGCCGGCATTAGAGCACCCCTCCATGGTGGCGCTCCGTACGGGACAGGAATTGCGGGATGTGGTGATGGGTGTGTACAACCCCCGTGAGAAGGACTATCGCTGGTTGAATGTTCACGCCATGCCCCTGTTCCGGCCGGGAGAGGACAAACCCTATCAGGTTTATATCATTTTTGATGATATCACGGAACGCAAGCGGATAGAAACAACCCTTCAAGATTCTGAGGTTCGTTATCGGAGGCTGTTTGAAGCCGCCCAGGATGGAATCTTAATTGTCGACGCCGAGACGGGAAAAATAGTCGATGTAAATCCATTTTTAATGGATATGCTTGGTTATTCAAAAGAGGAATTCGCAGGGAAAAAACTCTGGGAGATCGGGGCCGTCAAGGACATTGAGAAAAGCAAAACCGCATTTGCAGAATTGCAGAATGAACGATATATCCGTTACGAGGATCTGCAACTGGAAGCGAATAGCGGACGACTCATCGACGTGGAGTTTGTCAGCAATATATATCTGGTCGACCACACAAAAGTTGTCCAATGTAACATTCGGAATATCACCGAACGCAGGAAGGCGGAACGCCGCCAATCTCTTACGGCCGAAATCATGGGCATCATTAATGAGTCACCGGCCTTGTCCGATACGATCAACCGTATTCTCAGTGCAATAAAGAGAGAAACGGGATGCGAAGCGGCAGGGATTCGCCTGCGAAGCGGTGATGACTTCCCCTATGCCGCCCAGGACGGCTTTTCTCATGATTTTTTGCTCACGGAAAATACGCTGGCTGTTCGCGGCCAGGATGGCATGGTTTGCCGGAATGAAAGCGGCAACATCAACCTGGAATGCACATGCGGTCTGGTAATTTCCGGACAGACCGATCCGACAAACCCCTTATTTACGCAAGGGGGAAGTTTCTGGACAAACGACTCGGTTCCACAATTAGATCTACCGGCCAACCAGGTTCCAAGACTTCATCAACGAAACCGTTGCAGTCATGAAGGATTTCATTCGGTGGCGCTTATTCCCATCCGCGCGAATCGGGAGATCGTCGGCCTGCTGCAACTCAATGCCCGAAAAAAAGATTATTTCGCGCTCGATATGATCACCTTTTTTGAGGGCCTGGGTTCGAGCATTGGCATTGCGCTCACCCGCCAGCGGGCGGAAGAGGCAATTAAAGAACGAACAGCGCAACTGGAGGCTGCCAACAAGGAGCTGGAAAGTTTCAGCTACTCCATTTCTCACGATCTTCGGGCGCCGCTTCGAGCCATAGATGGGTACACGCGAATGCTCTTGAAAACCCATGAGGAAAAATTTGATGAGGACGTAAAGCGTAAATTTCAGGTAATCAGGAACAATGTCCACAAAATGGAACAGCTCATTGACGATATTCTCTCCTTTGCCCGCGTTGGTCGTCAGGCTTTGTCGTTATCCGTCCTTGACATGGAGGCACTGGTGAAAGAGATATGGCACGAACAGCTTGCCATGAATCCCGATCGCAAGATGGAACTGGCGAATAGCTCTTTGCCTCAGGCCTTCGGTGATCGGGCGCTCATTCGGCAGGTACTGTTTAACCTTCTTTCCAACGCCGTCAAATTCACGAAAAATAAAGAGAGAGCGCTCATTGAAGTCGGCGGAAAATCCGACGGAGGGGAAACTATCTACTCCGTGAAAGATAACGGCGCCGGTTTTGACATGCAATACTATGAAAAGCTCTTCGGAGTCTTCCAGCGGCTCCACAGCGAGAGTGAATTCGAGGGAACCGGTGTGGGTCTCGCCATCGTCAAGCAGGGCATCAACCGGCATGGTGGCCGAGTCTGGGGCGAGGGAAGGGAAAACGAAGGAGCGATCTTCTATTTTACCCTACCCCAGAATCGACATAGTCTATCCTCATAGGCGAAGTATTACCATCCCTTATCCGTCGCGGTTTTTCCTCCTCAAACCCCGCTCCATCTCCCGCTTGTCCTCCCGGACTTTGATATCCTCGCGCTTATCGTAAAGCTTCTTGCCCCTGCCCACGCCGAACTCCACCTTCACCTTGCCGTTCTTGAAGTAGGCCTTCAGGGGAACGAGCGCCAAACCTTTTTCCCGGGACTTTCCGTAGAGTTTCCTGATCTCCCTGCCGTGCAGCAAGAGCTTCCTCACCCTGCGCGGATCGTGGTTGGCGCGGTTGCCGTGGGAATAGGGGCCGATGTGCATGTCATGGAGGTACACCTCGCCGTCCTCGATGCGGGCGTAGCTGTCCTTAAGGTTGGCATTGCCGGCGCGCAGTGACTTCACCTCCGTGCCCACGAGAACGATGCCCGCCTCATAGATGTCGTCTATAAAGTAGTTCACCCGCGCCGGCTTGTTCTGGCAGATGATCTTTTCCCCATTGTCTTTTCTCGCCATGTTCGCCGCTCCTTACCTCACCTCCCGTTTCCAAAGGGAGAAATCATGAGGCCATCTCTGAACCGGGGCTCACTGTTGCACCCGCCCTTCGTTTTCGATATTACCTGAGTCCCCCTCTCTTATCAAGGTCTTTGCGGGTTTCACACGCAGTCCTTTCACTCCGCCGCCAACAATCACCTTGAAAATTGTCTCCATATGATATAAGAAAAACCCCTCAACGTATTTTCCAGACGCAGGAGGCGATATGACCGAAATAATAAATGTCTATGCGAGAGAAATCCTGGATTCAAGAGGAAACCCGACGGTGGAAACGGAAGTGACCCTGCTGTGCGGAATCACCGGCCGGGCATCGGTGCCCTCGGGCGCCTCCACGGGAGAGCACGAGATGCTCGAACTCAGGGACGGCGATAAAAAACGCTACCTGGGCAAGGGCGTACAGACAGCAGTCGCGAACGTCATGGAAAAGATCGCACCCGAGATCATCGGCACTGATTGCCTCCGTCAGCGGGAAATCGATTACGCCATGATTGCGCTGGACGGAACGGCAAATAAAAGCGCCCTGGGCGCCAATGCGATGCTGAGCGTCTCACTCGCCTGCGCCAAGGCCGCGGCGGAGGCCGTGGAGATGCCTCTGTACCGGTATCTGGGCGGCGTCTCCGCAAAGGACATCCCCGTCCCCATGACCAATATCTTAAACGGCGGGCAGCATGCCGACAACAACGTGGACATCCAGGAATTCATGATCATGCCCGTGGGAGCCACCAGCTTCCGCGAGGGCATCCGCATGTGCGCGGAGGTTTTCCACAATCTGAAAGCGGTACTCAAAGGAAAGGGCCACAATACGGCAGTGGGCGACGAAGGCGGTTTCGCGCCCAACCTCAAATCCAACGAGGAAGCCCTTGTGGTGATCATGGAGGCGATAGAAAAGGCAAAATACCGGGCGGGGAAGGACATCTTCATCGCCCTCGACTCCGCGGCCAGCTCTTTCTACAAGGGGGGTAAATATGTGCTTGCCGCCGAAAAAAAGCCGCAAAAAACGGCAGAGGAAATGGTAAAGTTCTACGAGGACCTGGTAAAGAAGTACCCCATCATCTCCATTGAAGATGGCCTCGCAGAAGACGACTGGAAAGGCTGGAAGCTCCTCACCGACCGGCTGGGACACAAGATTCAGATCGTGGGCGACGACCTGTTCGTAACGAACAAGAAACGTCTGGAAAAGGGAATCTCCCTCGGCGTCGCCAACTCCATCCTCATCAAACTCAACCAGATCGGCACCTTGACGGAAACCCTGGAAACCATCCAAAAAGCAAAGGAAGCGGGATATACCACGGTGATTTCCCACCGATCGGGTGAAACGGAAGATACGTTCATGGCCGACGTGGCCGTGGCTGCAAACTGTGGACAGATCAAGAGCGGCTCCCTGTCGAGAAGCGAACGGCTCGCAAAGTACAACCAGATACTCCGGATCGAGGAAGATCTTGGTGACGTCGCCGTTTACGGAGGGAGATCGGCGTTTTATTCCATCAGGGGGAAATAATCATGGGGCAGTCTGTATTGAGCGGGAGGCGGCGGCGCTTTTGTTCCGCGCGTCAGGGTAATGTTACTGCTCGTTCACGGGAAATTCTTCGGGGAACCTGTCCCGCATGTATCCTTCCACAAATGTCCTGATCTCCGCTGCCAGCCGGAAGGTCGAGACTTTCTGGAGAAGTTCCTTCCCCTCTTTCAGGGTGGACCTGCGGATAATTTTCTTAACCCGGGGGATTGCGAGGGGATTCATGCTCAATTCGTCCAGTTCCAGACCCAGCAGAATCAGGGTGTAGACAGGATCGCCGGCCATCTCACCGCACATGGCCACCTTACGCCCCGCATCGTGGCCGCTCTTTACGACCTGCTCAATGAGCCGCAGCACGGCCGGGTGAAGGGGCTCGTAGAGATAGGTAACGCGGTCGTTGATACGGTCGATGGCAAGGGCATACTGGATCAGGTCGTTTGTGCCGATACTGAAGAAATCGACTTCACGGGCAAGTTCATCGGCAATGATCACCGCTGCCGGGACCTCGATCATGACGCCGATCTCCATATCCTCGCTTACGCGCACACCCTCCGCAACAAGACCGTCCTTCACCTCGCGAAATATCCGCTTCGCCTCGCGGATCTCTTCCAGCCCGGAGATCATGGGAAAGAGCACCTTTGCCTTTCCATAGGCGCTGGCGCGGATAATGGCACGCAGCTGCGTTTTGAAGAGAGCAACTTCCTTCAGGCAAAAGCGAATGGCACGAAGCCCCATCTGCGGGTTCATCTCCTTGGCAAGCTTTGGATCGGAAAAGAACTTATCCCCTCCCAGGTCAAACGTCCTAATGGTAGCCCAGGAAAGGCCCGGAGCCTCAACAACCCGTTGATAAATGGAAAAATGTTCCTCTTCCGTGGGAAGTTGTTCTCGATTGATATAAATGAACTCCGTCCGGTACAAACCGATCCCTTCCGCACCGTGGGTTACGGCTGAAGGAATCTCTTCTATGAATTCTATATTGCCGCCTATTTCCACCCGGTAGTTATCCGTGGTCACCGCCGGGAGAGCGGCATGAACCAGGGATACCTCCCGCAACTCAAGGTAATGCTTCCTTTTATCCTCGTACCTCTTCAACACTTCCGGGTCCGGATTCACAATGACCAGACCGGCGGAACCGTCGATGATGATATCGTCGTTTGTGTGAACGGCGCGGGTAATGCTTTCCAGACCCACGATCGCCGGTATCTCCAGCGACCGCGCCACGATGGCCGTGTGGGACGTCTTGCCGCCGATGTCGGTGGCAAAACCAAGCACCTTGTCGATTTTCATTTGCGCCGTATCGGCAGGCGAGAGATCAGCGGCAATGATGATAACCCCCTCGCCGATCTCGGTGATTGGTGCGCGCTTCTTCCCGGCCAGGTTTCCCAGAATTCTCTGACCAACATACTGAATGTCGCTGAACCGTCCCCGGAGATAATTATCCTCCACTTTTTCGAAGATCTCTCGGTACGCATCGATTGTCATCCTGACGGCCCACTCGGCATTGACATTCATTTCCTTTATGTGCCGGAGCGTCTGGTTGATGAACTTCCTGTCTTTCAGGATCATGATATGCACATCGAGGATGTGCAGCGTCTCCATCCCCTCCAGATGGCGAATCTTGTTTTTTACCGCCTGGAGCTGTTTCTCCGATTCCCGAAGGGCGCTTCTGAACCGCTTTATTTCCTTGGAGACGAGACTGGGATCGTCGAGCTTGTAAAAGGATATCTGGGCGTCAAGACGGTCAAACAGATACGCCTTCCCGGTCACTACGCCGGGTGATACACCGATCCCTTTCAGGACGACGGTTTTTTTCTCTTTGTCGGCAGTCATCGTTTCTCATCCATAAACTTCAACATCCTCCCGAAGGAGGGTTCTCTTCGCCCCCGCGCGCAGCCCTTCAATCCTCCCCAAACTTGTCCTCGATAATTCTCCCCAGTGCTTCGACCGCCTCCTCTGCATCCGCGCCCTCCGCTTTTACGGTAATCCGGCTTCCACAGGGGCAGGCAAGCGTTAAAATGTTGAGGACACTTTTTCCGTTTACATCCTGACCATCCCGAACCAGGGAGATTTTCGATTTGAACTGGCTGGAGAGATTGGCCAGCTTTGCGGCAGGCCGGGCATGTATTCCCAGTTTATTTCTTATTTCAAACGTTTTCGTTTTCACCATGTCAGAGAGATATCAAGCAGAAAAACATGAACATCCCGTACAGGATGCCAAGGGTAGAAAATCCTTTCCTGATTATGCGGAAAAGAACTATGGTCGCGATCAATGCGGCAAGTTTGGCCGGGATGTCATGGCCGATAGAAATAAAGGAGCGACACAAGGTTTCGGATATCATGGCGGCCAAGATGCCGAGAACAACCAAGGATATGATCCTCAGCCTTCGTGCAATGCCCGGCATATCCAGCATACGGATGAACTCTATTCCCTGCTTCCCCTTCCGGTATCCCTCAATAAACCCTTTCAGCCGGACCCCGATATGGGGAGGGGTATACAAAAAAAGAAATATCACCGGCGCCCATAAAAATCCCTGCACTGCCATCAGGACCCCAAAGATTGCCGCAAAAGGTTTCAATGCCCCCCAAAAAAAGGAATCTCCGATGGCCGCATAAGGCCCCATAAGGATATTCTTGAGAGCAACCGCCTCCGCACTGTCATGCTCCGGGTCAGGGTTTTCCTCCATCCGCGCGACGGATCCGATAATGGCCCCGACAAGGTAGGGATGGGTATTAAATGATTGAAGATGCCTGGTCAGCAAGTTTGCCACCCGTGGCGTATCATCGGCAAAATAACGGGCAACGGGCGCTATGGCAAAGGCAAACCCGAGATTCTGCATGCCACGAAAATTCAACGAGGCCTGAATGAACAGCGATCTGAGAAAAACCTTAATGAGATCAGATTTATTCATCCCTTTATTTGTATCTCCCCAATAAAAAAACAGGTGCGGAACCTGATGGTGTTGCGTAGCATAAACGCCGCATGAAGTCAAACTATTAGGCAGTTTGCCGACCCATCGAGCCCCAAAATGCTCTTTTCTCCAATTTTCTCTTCAATTTGCTCCTGACAGAGAAGAATTTTAGGGTTGACCTTTGCATTTTTACGATGTATCGTTTACGCGAAGTTACTTTGACATGGTTCCCTATCATGTAACGCAGTTCTATTCGGGCGTGTGTAGTATGGACATAAGCCCTCCTCAGGAGCCCCTGTACCGCCAAGGGCATCCGGTTGAAGGGGGACGTTAAATTGTTCGTACTCTCTCAATAGAGGAGGGAAACGATGAAAGGATGGTGCATGATGAAAAGAAACTTGTCGGTGTTGCTTATGGTCAGTTTTGTTCTCTGTCTTTCACTGGCATTCGTTGCCGGATGCGCGAAAAAGGCGGTAGTCAAAGAGGAAGCTGCCGCACCCAAAGAGACCGCGGTTCAACCCCAGGCCCAGGCCGCTCCCGAGGTTAAAACGAAGGAAGCTCCTCCTGCGCCGGTGAAGGAACGGGTACAGGAGATGAAGAAGGAGGCCGCGGCCGCCCCCCAGAAAGCTCCCTATGAATTTGTTGATATCCATTTCGATTTTGACAAGTATAATTTGAGGCCCGGCGACAGGGATATACTTAAAAAGCACGGTGAATGGCTTGCGAAGAACGGCGATTATACCGTTCGCATAGAGGGAAACTGCGATGAACGGGGAACCGTCGAGTACAACCTTGCTCTGGGGGAACGGCGGGCCACGGAAGCCAAGAAATATCTTGTCGAACTCGGTATCGCGGAGAAAAGGGTGAGCACGGTGAGCTATGGCAAGGAGCGTCCTCTTGATTCGGGGCATAATGAAGAAGCCTGGGCAAAAAACAGGAGAGACCATTTTGCCGTAAGCCAGACGAAGTAAGAACCAGACCGAGGTGAGGTGATTGAAGAAATATCTGTTAGTCCTTTTTCTGGCGGGATGTTTTTCCGTTCTGTCGGGTTGTGCCACGACTGATGATCTCCGCAAGGTTCGACGGGAACTTGATCAGAAAATCACTGCCGTTGATGAGAAAGATGCGGCACAAAGAGCGGCCATTCGCCAGGAACTTGGCCAAGAACTTGAAAAGGTGAATGAGGCCGTAGCGGCGTCCCGGAAGACCCAGGCGGATACGGGGGCGGATCTCACCGACGTCAGAAACAGCATCCAGCAATTAAGAGGCGTTACCGACGGTCTGCGCAAGGACATTTCCGCGGCTGCGACGCGCGCCACCCGTGGGGATGACGACTATAAAGGCTTGAAGGAAAAGCTGGATAACATCTTGTTTAAAATTGGTTTCATCGAGGATTTTTTAGGGATAGGAAAGAAAGAAGAGCTGGGGGAGGGTAACGGCAGGCAGGCGAACGGTAAGCAGGCGCCGGGAATCTCCTCCGGCAAGGAAAGCGGGAAAAGCTCCGATAAAGAAGCTGTTTATGCCGCCGCCTATGAACTTTTTAAAGACGGCAAGTATGACAAAGCCCGTACGGAGTTTCAGAATTTTCTGAAGCAGTTTCCCGACACGGAATATTCGGATAACGCGCAGTTTTGGATCGGGGAGTGTTACTATTTTGAGAAGAAATATGAAAATGCGATCCTGGAATATGAAAAGGTGGTGAAGAATTATTCCGAGGGAGATAAGGTGCCCCATGCCCTGCTGAAAGAGGGCTTTTCCTTTCTCAACCTTGGCGATAAGGCGAGCGCAAAGCTTGT
>CAZTLA010000093.1:0-11942 GCA_964614365.1 uncultured Syntrophales bacterium
ATCATTACAAGAGCTTACAATGACGAACCCGGAAACTGGTGTAGAAGAAAAGTCTAACAAACCTCTCAGAGGAAGAACTGGTCCGGAAGTTTCCAACCCTGATATACGAGAGCTGATTTTTAAAAAATATCGAATCGTTTACAGGATAAAGGGGAATAATGTCGATATCCTGACGGTTTTCGAGGGGCATAGATGGTTGCGAATAGATGAAATAGACGTTTAGCGTCTGTATCAGCCTTAAAGGAACAGAAGCCCTTCAAATTGTTTGAACTCGGCCTGGCGGCGCCGGCCCTGACTGCCGGGTACATAACAACGTCTTTAGTTTAACCCGAATCATGAAAAACCGAGGATATCACTGCCGTTCTGCCACAGTATCTTTTCTTTTACGGTATCGTTGACGGGCAGCCTATGCACCCGCTCAATAAGGGGCTTAATGTCCGGGACGGCAGGCCAGTCACTGCCGAAAATAAACCTGTCCTGATATTTTTCAAGGGTAGGGAAATAATCAGGGAGACGTTTCGTGGGAATGCCTGCTATGCCGATATAGATATTTTTATGCCTGGTAATCAGCCAGGCTGCCCGGTCATACCAGAAAGACCTGCCGCCGTGCTCAAGAAGAATCTTCAGGAAGGGGAAGTCTTCGGCTACATCATCGAGAAAAAGCGGGTCGCTGTATTTGATGCGGGAACCTTGGAAAATGGATGTGCCTGTATGAAACATGAGCGGCATGCCGGCGGACTGGCAGAGTTCATAGAAAGGAAAAAACTCGGGGGCGTTTGGATAAAAGTAGTTGTAGCTGGGCAGCATTTTGAATCCTTTGACCTTGAGTTTACGCAACGCCTCTTCCGCCTGTACTTCCGGTGGGATATTATTATACGGGCATATCGAACCAAAGGGAATTAATGGATCGTGATTTCTGCAGAAATCCACGGTAAATTCATTGGTTACCACACCGGTGACCGTAGGTGCATATTCCGAGAGCACCACCGCCTTGTCTACGCCCTGACTTTTCAGGTACGATAGCACACCGTCCGGAGTTATCTGTTCCGAAAAATTGTCATAGTAGAAGGGATTATTTTGCCGGAAATATTCCATAATCCATGGCGTCCAGTGTGCTTTCGTACCGACGTGCAGGTGGAAGTCTAAGACCATTTTCATCCTTACTCAGAACTTCACGTGTTTGGTGAATTCCGCAATAATGTCCGGCTGCTGATTGAAGACGCCGGCAATAATCTTCAGAATCTCTCTGCCTGGGGTATATTGGATCTCCGTGCCTGCTCTCAGGGCATCGGCTTGCAGCTCGGGATCAGCCGCCATCCGGGCAAAGGCGTCCCTCAGGACATTCATCGCCTCCGCCGGCGTTCCCGGAGGACACACAAAGGGACGGCCGATGATATCGGTGAGAGAAAGCATCTGCATTACCGCTTTCCCTTTTTTATCGTTTGTAAGGTCTTCATTAATGGGCAGATTCTCTGTTCCTTTTCCCGGCACGCGGCCGCGGATGAAGGGACGGACAACGCTCCGATCGATAAAAGGTTTGAAGGTGCTGTAGGAGCCCGCCCTTCCGTCAACCTCCTTGCGTTCCACTGCCAGCATGGCATCAGTGCTCGAAGGATACATGACGAGTTTTATGTTGAGACCGGCATATTCCTTCAGCATGACGGGAAATTGCGTGCCGTGGTCTGCGGTGCCCGCACCGCCGACCATGAGGGAGGCATTTGCCTTCAGCAGATCGTGAACGGTTCTATGGGGAAAATCCGCCCGTACAACCAACACCGTGCTTTCGACGGTTGTTGACCCCAGCCAGGCAAATTTGAGGATATCGAACTTAACGCCGGGCTGCCTGGTCAGTTGAGAAAAGGGCATTGACGCATTGAACGTGCCGATGGTCAGACCGTCCGGCTTGGCGATATTGTAAACGTAATTGGCGGCAAGAATGCCGATCGCCCCGTCCATGTTTTGAACAATGACGACAGGCTTTCCCGGTATATGCCGGGGAAGATATTTTCCCACAAGCCTGGCCATGCGGTCATAGCCTCCGCCCGGTTTCGATCCCACAACGATCTTCATGATCTTCCCCTCATAGTAGGGGGCAGCTATGCTTTCCGATGGTTGACCGAAGACGAAACACCACGAAAGAATGCCTAACAACACATACCGTTTCATTTCTTGCCCCCCCTTCAAATCAAACATTTCCTCATCTCTGCCGCGGCAACGTCGGGTTGATGAACCGAATGTTTTCTCAGGACTTCACATGTTTGGAGAATTCCGCAATGATGTCCGGCGGCTGATTGAAGACGTTCTGAATGATCTTCAGAATCTCCTTGCCTGGCGTATATTGGTAGTCCGTGCCTATTTTCAGGGCATCGGCCTTAAGCTCAGGATCTGTTGACATCTTGACAAAGGCATTTGTCAGGATAGTCATCGCTTCCGCCGGCGTTCCCGGGGGACACACAAAGGGACGTCCGATGATATCGGTGATAGAAAGCATCTGCATCACCGCTTTCCCTTTTTTCTCATTCGTAAGATCTTCATTGACGGGCAAATCCTCTGTTTCCTTTGTCGCCACGCGGCCGCGGATGAAGGGCCGGACGACGCCCCGGTCGATAAAAGGCTTAAAGGCGCTGTAGGATCCCACTCTCCCGTCAACTTCTTTTCGCTCTATTGCCAACATGGCATCGGCGCTCGATTGATACATGATGAGTTTTATGTTGAGACCGGCATATTCCTTCAGCATGGCGGGAAATTGCGCGCTGTGGTCCGCCGGGCCCATGGCGCCCACCATCAGGGATCCTTTTGCCTTTATCAGATCATGAACGGTTTTATGGGGGAGATCAGCCCGCACCACGAATACCGTGCTTTCGATAGCCGCTGACCCAAGCCAGGCGTATTTGAGGATGTCGAACTTAACGCCGGCCTGTTTGGTCAACTG
Source organism: uncultured Syntrophales bacterium (assembly GCA_964614365.1). Taxonomy (GTDB): domain Bacteria; phylum Desulfobacterota; class Syntrophia; order Syntrophales; family JACQWR01; genus JACQWR01. Next base: position 2,933 of record CAZTLA010000093.1, read on the forward strand.
GGAAAAGGGGAGCGCCGCGTTAAATGTTCCGATAGTCAGGCCATCCGGCTTGGCGATGTTGTAAACGTAATTGGCGGCAATCATACTGGCCGCCCCCTCCATGTTTTCGATAATGACGGCAGGCTTGCCCGGTATATGCTTGGCAAGATGTTTTCCCACAAGGCGGGCCGTACGGTCGTAACCTCCGCCCGGTTTGTAGCCCACCACGATCTTGATTACCTTGCCCTCATAGTAAGGGGCAGCCATAATTTCCCGTGATTGACCAGAGACGAAAAACAACGAAAGAATGACTAAAAACGCGTACCTTTTCATTTTTTCCCCTCCTTTAGAAAAATCCAATATTCTTTTATTTCTCCCGGAATCGCCGCCGCCGGCATGATGCCTCGATCAGGCGTAGCCGGATTCGCCAAGCCACCGCATGTATTCCCGCTGGTTTGCCCGTATTTTGCCGATCTCTCCCTCGGTGAGCCACTTCGTTAAATCGATGTTCACGTTGTAACGAGGCCTGGTGAAGTGTTCCTGGGCATTGAGAGGCGCCGTCGCGTCGATTCCAATGCCGCCTTCGAAAATGGAGGTGGGCGTTACGGTTCCGGCGCCGGCGCCGGCCGCCATGCGTTCGGCAGGTTGGTAGCTCTGTCCCCTGCCTGCAAACCCCCGAAGAATGTCCGTGTCGGGGTTTACCCTGGTTGTGAGGGCCCAGAAAAGATCCTCAGGCTGGTGAATATTCACATCCTCATCCACGATCATGGCAAGCCGGAGCCCCCGTACGGCGCCCATGGCGGCGGCCAGAATATTCCGCTGGAGGCCTTCATCGCTGCGTCTCCGTTTTTTGCACTGGAAAACGATGCCGCTCCACGCGGTCAATCCCAGAAAATTGCTGACGTCGGTGACAAAGCCGGGTGCGATAATATCAGAGAGTTTGTAGAAGGCGGCTTCGACGAAGGGATGGATGCCTTCCATGCTTCCGAAAAACGGCACGTAGTAGAGCGGTTTGTCCTTGCGCCGGGTAACGGCGGTGATCTCAAACTTGCGCCCCCGATAGGCCCGCCCCAGATAACGCGCCCATTCCGGGTGGAAGGGCGTATCTCCCTGGCGTCCGGATTTTTCCGCCTCGGCGCTCTCCCACACCCGTTCGTAGGGAACGATGTATCCCTCGATAACCCACTCGGAATTGGCCACGGCGTAGGCATCGACCGTCTTGGCTTTTACCAATGCCACGGGGGACCCCTGGATCGCTCCGGCCATGCCGATCTCATCCGGATTCGGAAAGGCCACGGGCGCCAACGACCCGATGCTCATGAGTTCTACGGCAGCGGGAGGACAAATATTCACGGTGCAGGGGATCTTCTCGTTATGAAACCGGTCGGCGATGATATCCCCGTGCCCGCCGGGGACCATGTTGATGGAGGCATGCTGCTTACCGCGAAAACTCATCCGGTAGTGTGCAAGCTGGCCGCCGCCCGGCGCGTATTTGCCGCCGATGAAATGGACGCCGGAACCGAAGAAGCGTCCGCCGTCCATTTCCGTATGCTGGATCATGGGAAACAGGGCAAAGGGGTCTACTTCTTCGCCGGGAATGACGATCTCCTGGCAGGGCGCGTCCGCAACGATAACCGGCGGAATAGGGTTTTGAGCCGCTTCAATGATTTTGAACTTCGCCTTCCGGATATCGTCTACTCCGAACAGTTTCGCCACCCGATCGGCCCTCCCGCTGAGATTAACCACGTATCGTGCGTGGGGATATCCTTTGATATTTTCGCATAAAAAGACCGGTCCATCATCGAGGGCTTTGTTCAGAGCGCCGACTTCCAAGAGGGGATCGATTTCCTGCGTCAAAACCTTTACATCGTCGGCGTTTTCTTCCTTCAGCCATTCAAGAGTTTTGCGTTGTTCCACCATTGCTTCTTTTCTTTCCATGATAAAATTCCTTTCTATGTAATAGATCCACATCGAGAAAAATACAAGTCGAGCAGTTGTTGCTTAACCACCTTACCCCTATCGGATTTGGGTATCTCCTCTACGATCAGTATGTTCTTGGGAGCCATTTCTCTGCTGAGTTTTGTCTTGCAGTGGGCGAGCAGCTCCTGGTTTTCGGTACGGGTTCCTGCTTTCAGCACAACCAACGATACGATCTCTTCGCCGTAAATCGCATCGGGGATGCCGATGGTCGCTGCCTCATCGATACGGGGGTGTTCCAACAACACCCGATCGACCTGGAGCGGAGAAATATTGACCCCCCCCCGGATGATGACATTTTTCTTCCGGCCCGTGACAAAAAGAAATCCCTCTTCGTCTAAATAGCCGATATCTCCGGTACGCATGCTTCCACCGGGGGCAAACACCTCCAACTCACCGGTTTCGAGAAGATAGTACTGTCCCACATGTTTCCCCCCGCAGACGATCTCTCCTTCTTCTCCCGGTTTCATGAGTTTGCCTTTATCATCGACAATAGAGACGTGCGCGTGATCCGCCGGGCGGCCGGGAGAGCCGATCTTGCGATCTTCAGGACCGGAGCAGGCAATCAAACCGGCTTCCGTCATTCCCATGAATTGGATGATCGGTATCCCGTAGGAAGACTCGAATTCTCTTTGCTTGCTCAGGTACAACGGTGCGGAACTGCTGGTGATGAAACGAAGGGCGGGGAAATCCTCCTGATTGACCGTTACGTTTTTTTCCAGCAGCATATTTATGACGGCGGGGACCCCCACGGCGATCGTGATCTGGTACTCTTTCAACCATTTGAAGAACTGACTGCTGGAAAACTTTTTTGCAATGACCACCGTAGCGCCGGTATAAAGCGCCGATGAAAGAGTCATTGCCGATGCGGATATCCAAGCAAAGGATCGGTATTCCAGGAAAATATCTTTTTCCGTAACATTCCATCGTCTGATGCTTGTTCGTGCATGGTAGGCAAAGCATTGGTAGCTTCTCAAGACACATCTCGGCTCGTCCATAGTCCCGGAGGTGGTGTGGATGAGTGCGCTGCAATCCGGTGTTTTTTCTTCGCTCTCTTCCGGGGGTTGCCCGGGAAACCCGCCCGTTAAAAAAAAGAGTGTACCAGGTGTTGCATCGGAGGCATCCCAGGGGCCGAAGGGAATCCACTTCCCGAAGTCATCTCCGGGAACGGGAAGACCCTCAGACAATTCCCCGTGCCAAAAAATGAATTTCGGTCTCATTCTGGAGAGAAGCTGTATAATGCTTTTTTCCGAGTATCCCTCATAGACCGGGGCAATCGTTGCCCCATATTTCAGGGTGCCGAAGAAGACAATGAGCCATTCGACGCAATTGGGGCTGATCAGAACCACCCGGTCGCCGGCTTTCAGTCCGCGGCTTTCGAGGAAGCGACCAAAGCGATTGCATTGCTCAGTGAATTGACCAAACGTGATCGTTCTGCCGTCCTCTATTGACTGGACGAAGACCTTGTTGTGGAATCGTTCGCCCAGATCATCCATGATCCTGTTAAGATCCATCTGTGTCCCAGCACTCAACGACATCGGCGCCTCTTTTATCCAACCATCATCAGATTGGGCAGCCAAAGGGCTATTTGCGGGAAGATCATGACCATGATCATGCCCAGGATATGCAGTCCTATGAACGGCAACCCGCCCATCATAATATCGGCCATGGAAACCTCGGGCGGGGCCACCCCTTTCAAAACGAACAGATTCAACCCGAAGGGAGGGGTGATCGTGCCCAACTCCAGATTGATCATCATGATCGAGCAAAACCACAAGGGATCAATGTGCAGGGCCTTGACCACCGGCATGAAAAAGGGAATGGTAATAAAACAGATTGAGCCGGCATCCATAAAGCAGCCCATGACCATCACAATCATCTGCATGGCGATCATCACCCACCAGGGAGACAATTGCAGGGATTGGATCCAGGAAACCAGGGTTGGCGTAACGCCGACGTAGGTGACGCAGCGGGAAAAGAGCGTGGCTCCAATGACAATCATGAAAAGCATCGCCGTATACTGGGCGGTCATGGATAATGTCTCCTTCATGCGCGTCACGCGAAATTTTCCGTAGAAGATGCTGAGAATTAATGTGGCGAAGAAACCCAGGGCCGCGGACTCCGTGGGAGTGGCGATCCCGAAAAAGATCGTGCCCAGAATCAAAAAAATAACACCCATAAGAGGCAGGGCGTATTTCAGGGTTGCCAGGCGCTCCCTCATGGAAGGGACCTCCCGTGAGAGAGGCGCCCAACCGGGCTGCAGTATTGCGCGGATAACGATATAGGCAATGAACATCAGCATGATCATAATGCCGATGACCAGACCGCTGAAGTACAGCTTGCCGATGGATACGCCGGAGAGAAATCCGAGTATCACCATGAGCGAGCTCGGGGGGATCAGAATGTCCAGGGCGGCGCCGCCCAAAATTGACCCGGCGGACAATCTCTTCGAGTAGCCGTGCTTGAGCATCTCAGGCAGCGCCGCCTTGCCCATAATGGTGCAGACGGCGGGAGCAAAACCGCTTATGGCCCCGAATACGGCGGCGGTGCAGACCGTGGTAATGGCAAGACCCCCGGGCAGCCGCCCCAGCCACTTGTGCAGCATATCGAATGCATGTTCGGTAACTCCCGAGGCGATGAGATTTTCCCCGATAAGGAGGAAAAGCGGAACGGCAACGAGTATGAAGCTTGTCACCGAGGCATAGCTGGCGCCGGCGATTACCGGCAGACCCAGATGTCCCCAGACGGCAAGAATCGCAATGGTGGCTACGAAGGAGAGACTGAAGGCGACGGGAAGGCCGACGGCAAGCGTTACGATGAGCAACAAGGGCATTCCCACGCCGACAAGCCATAAAGGGACATCCATGTTATTTATCCTCCCTTTTCCCTTGTCCGGCGGTCTCCGGGGAATTGTCCCCGCTTTCGGTGCCTCTCTGCTTGTACATTTCCCAAGAGCTCCGGACGATCTGTATGCACAGAAGGAAGGCTCCAATCGGTATGAAGGCCAGCACGGGGTATGTTGCTATTGCCGAGGAGGTAACGGAGGTTTCGCCCTGCACCAGCGCATAGCGCGCCTGAAGGAGGCCGTACCAGGTCAGACTCCCGCAGAACAGGAGCGCCCAGAACGAGAACGCGAGATTCGCCCGGGTACGCCACTTATTGCTCCATTTGCCGTACAGGACATCCACCCGCACGTGGCGATCCTCGCGCCAGCTCAAGGGAAGCGTCAGGAACACGCTGATCAGAAGCATGTATTCACAGATTTCATCGGCCCATACCACGGGAGAATTTGCTAAATATCTGCTTGTTATGTTCCAGGTTGAAAGGGCGGCAATCGCCACAATCAGAACGCCTCCCGCCAATCCGAGGGATGAAATCAGCCTGTTCCAGCGTTGGGGAATTTCAGAGAGCACTTGTTTTACCACCGTCCACCCACCTCATTTGCCGTTCTCTCCCGTGGTTTGTGAAGAATGTCCCGGCGTTATTTCTCATATTTCCTGGCGATATCCAGAACCACTTTTCCCTCCGACCCTGCCTCTTTGAGGTACCAATCTCGTTGCGGCTGGTCGAGTATTTTTCTCCAGCGGGCAAGTTCGCCGCTGTTGAGCGTATTGAACTTCACTCCTTTTTTCGACAGTTCTTCATGCGATTTCTTTTCCAGATCGCTGTAGTATGATGCCGCCCATTTCAGGTTTTCGGACGCCGCGTCCTTGAGCAGCTTCTGCAGGTGCGCCGGCAGTTTCTTCCAGACATCCTGATTCAGGCATATCAAGGCATTGCCCAGGAACATGTCCGGCGTGACGACGTTCTTCAACACCTCCGATTCCGCAAAATCCACCACGGACGGCAAGGCCCTCATCGCCCCGTCGACGACGCCCCGTTCCAACGCCGTGTACACCTCCGCCGTCGGTATGGTGGCAGGCGCTGCCCCCAGTGCGGCTGTCACTACATTGGACAGGCCGCCGTGCGTCCGGATTCTCAACCCCTTGAGATCCTCAAGCTTCGTTACCGGCTTCTTGCTCGTGGCAACATAGAATTGAGCCGTGTTCCCGGCATTTCCCAGAACCACGATATTCGCTTTTGCAGTATAGTGGGCGCTTACCAGACGGACGAGGTCAGGATCCTGCCACATTTTAACGGCAACCTCCGGGGAAGAGGCGAAGTCGGCAACCTGGGATACGGCGAAATGAATGTTGTTTGAGTGCCACATGTCCATCATGCCCCGACCTAAAGCCCCCGGCGATTCCTTAACCGAGATCAATTCCGGCCCACCCATGAGCTTGATCTCCAGTTCGCCTTTCGCCTGCTCGTTGACCAGTTTGATGAGATGTTTCAGGGTATCCACATTATTGTTCGTAACCGGCCAGTTGGTAAATGCCCTGATCTGGATCGTCTTTGTTTCCGCTGCACCGACCTCAAAGGCCAGGCATGCCGCGAACAACACTGCCGACAGATTGATGAAGAATTTTTTCATCTTCTCCTCCTTGCTATTTTAAATAACCCAGGCTTGTTAATCTTCCCTCTTGCCGTTTTCGGTATTTTTCCCAATATAAAAATTTCCTTAGGACGCATTTGCCGCGGGAATTCTTGTGCGCAGTACGCCATGAGCTCTTCCGAGGTTGCCTTGCCTCCCGGTCTCAAGGTGACGAAACATATGGCTTCCTCACCGTATAAGGGGTCGGGAACGCCGATCGTTTCCGCTTCATGCACGCAGGGATGTTTTAACAGTACATTATTTACCTGCAGTGGAGAGATATTGAGCCCCCCGCGAATGATCAGGTTTTTCCTGCGTCCGGTAACATAGAGAAATCCGTCTTCGTCCAGATAGCCGATATCGCCGGTGCGGAAACAACCGTCCGGGGCAAAGTCTTCTATCGCACCTCCTTCCAGGAGATATCCCTGACCGACATTCTTTCCTTGAATGACGATATCGCCTTCTTTCCCCGGACGAAGGATGTTACCGTTTTCATCCCGGATCGTAATAGCGGTGACATCGACCGGCCGTCCCACCGAACCTATTTTACGTTTTTCAGGACTGTTCAAGGCAACCCACACGGCTTCGGTCATGCCCATGAGTTGAACGAGCGGAATATGATATCGCTCTTCAAATTCCTTCTGCTTTTCAGCAAACAAAGAAGCCGAGCTGCTTGTAATGAATCGAAGCGAGGGGAAGTCTTTCCCCGTGACGGCTACAGGTCGCTCAAGCAGCATGTTGATCACCGCCGGCACACCGACGGAAATGGTGACCTTATGCCGATCCATCCAATAAAAGTAGCGGCTTCGGGAGAATTTTCGTGCAATGGCCAGGGTGGCGCCGCTAAGCAGAGCAGGCGTTATGGTCTGGGCCTCAGCGGACAACCAGCTGAACGAGCGGTATTCCAATACGACCTGTTCCTCATTTAACCCCCATCGTTCTATGATTCCCGGCGCCTGACAGAAAAAGCTCTCATAATTTCTCAAGACGCATCTCGGCTCTTCCATAGTTCCGGAGGTGGCATTAATAACGGCGATATCTTCCTTGGCTGCCACACTCCCCGCCAGCGGGCCTGTGGGCAATTTTTTCAACAGGGAAAAAAGCTCTCCTTCTTCTCCGTCGGGACAATCCCGCCGTGCAAATGGCATCACCTCACCCGGGCATCCCCCAGGCAGAGGCTTTGACAATTCCGTACTCCGAAAGATGAACCGGGGCCTGATTCTGTTGAGAAGATTCCGCAATTCATTATCGGGATATTCTTCAAACAAGGGCACGATCGTCGCGCCATAGTTCATTACCCCGAAAAAAATAATGAGCCATTCGATGCTGTTCGGACTTACAATGACGATCCTTTCGTTGGCTTTGATCTTTTGAACGTTGAGAAAGTGAGCGAGTCGGTTACATTCTTCGGTAAATTGACCATACGTGATATTCCGGCCATCCTCGATCGATTCTATGCATACTTTACTATAAAACCGTTTTCCAATACCATTCAAAATGTCGTTGAATTTCCTGTATTCGCCCTGCCTCTGTGCCACGTTCAAGTCTCCAGACATCCTTGATATTCGGATTTGACCGGAAATGAGGCTCCCCGCGGGAAACCGCGGAGAGCCTCCATCATGTCAAATTGAACAATATCAGCTTTCCCACGCAGGAACTTCCTACTGAGACGCGCCCGGAAGAGGACTCTTCGCCGGACCGTAAACGCCCATCAACGTGGCGGTGGCAATCGTGACGGGCAGGACGGACTTTACAAACTCAACGTAGTCGCCTGATGCTGCGATCTCGATGGTTTCGTTTTTCAGTGCATAGAGCGTAAAGACATATCGGTGAGCGGAATCGGGAGGCCAAGGTCCGGCATATCCTTTTCCGTAACCGGGCATGTTAAAGGTTACGAAATCGCTGTTTAATTCCTTCGTGCCCGACGGCATAGCCCCTCCCGGACTGGCGCCATCGGGAAGACTCCTTGCCGCGGCAGGGATATTGTAAACCATCCAGTGTGCAAAAACACGGGGGAATTGAAATGCGGCAGGCAGGTCCGGGTCTGTTACCGCCAACGCAAAACTCCGGGTTCCTTCCGGTGCATTTTCCCAATGAAGCGGCGGTGAGACGATGTTTTTCTCTGCGTATTTCTCCGGTATTGTTCCTCCAGCGGCGAATGCATTTGATTTGAGCGTAAACATGGTTATCCTCCTTTATTGTGGTATAATCTCAGGAAAGTCCCGCTTCGCCAAGGAATCTGACGTATTCCGACTGTCCCGCTTTTATGTCGTTGATCTCCTTCTCGGTAAACCATTTTTTCAGGTCAAGTTTCTCCACTGCGTAGTGACCACGGAAGAACTCCCCATCGGGACGGCGGGTGCCGCCGAGAGTCACCGTGGCGTCAAATCCGATGCCGCCCTCGAAGACGGAGGTCGGTCTCGTAAACCCCGCCTCAGCGCCGGCCGCATGCCTCTCCGCAGGCTGGAAACTCTGCCCCCGGGCTCCCACACCTCGTATGAGGTCGGTTTCGGGATTTACCCTCGTATTGATGGCAAAAAGCAGATCCTCCGGGCTGTAAATATTGATGTCCTCGTCCAC
>CAZTLA010000094.1:0-11790 GCA_964614365.1 uncultured Syntrophales bacterium
CTTCAATTTGTACTTTCTGTTTTGTATCATGGGCGCCCTGCCCATCCAGAAGATATTGGCCCTGAACCGTGAAGAGACGTGGGGCAGCTGTTCGTTTTCCCGGCACATGATTTCCCCCGGCCGCACGTATATCTCTTCCGTAAGGGTGAAACCGGCGGAGGAGCCTGCGCCGGTCTCGTTCCGGACGGGTGTATGGAATCCCTCAATAGTCTTGATCCGCGATTTCTTCCGGGAAGGCAGGAACAGCACGCCGTCGCCCGTCTTTATGGAGCCCGTTTCGACAGTGCCGGTAAAAATCCTCCGATCGTCGTTGTCGGCGGTGAACTTATAGATGTCCTGCAGAGGAAAGCGGAAGGGTTTTTGTTCCTTTCCGGCGCTGTTCTTCAGGGCGTCGAGATGTTCCAGGACGCTCATGCCCCCGTACCAGGGGGTATGGGAACTTCTAATTGCGATGTTGTCGCCGTGGCGCGCCGCGACGGGTACGAAACCGACCGGCCTGATGCCCAGATTGCCGAGAAATTCGGCGCACTGTTTCCGGATGTCCTCGAAAAGGGCGCCGTCGAAATTGAGGAGGTCCATCTTGTTCACGAGGACCACGAACTGGGTGATGCCCAGCAGGGACGCAAGATAGCCGTGCCGGCGCGAGTTTTCGGCGACGCCCTCTTGGGCGTCGATGACGAGGAGCGCCGCTTCCGCGCGGGCGGCGCCGGTCACCATGTTCTTGAGAAATTCAACGTGGCCCGGCGCATCGATGATGATGTAGTCCCGGAGCGTCGTCTTGAAAAAGCACCGGGCCGTATCGATGGTAATGCCCTGCGCCTGCTCGTCCTTGAGGGCATCGAGCAGAAAGGCGTACTCGAAAGGACGGGCGTTCTTGGCGCAGGTCGCCTGCACCTGCTCCAGCTTTCCCTCGGGCAGGGAATGGGTGTCGGCCAGCAGCCTGCCGATCACCGTACTCTTGCCGTGATCCACGTGTCCCAGGACGACGATGTTCATTTGTTCTTTCTGTGTCATTACATATAACCTTCCCTGCGGAGCGTCTCCAACCCTCCACCATCTTCCTTGTCCTGGTCCCTCCCCGACCGCTCGGCGATATTGGCCAGTTTCCCGCTGCCGAGTTCACCGATTATTTCCGCCACCGTCCTCGCCTCGGAGGCAATGGGCTTTGTGCAGGGCCAGCAACCGAGCGACCGGTAACGCCGTCCATCGCCCTGGTTGAAATAGAGGGGAACCACGGGGATGTTCTCCCGCTCTATGTATTCCCAGATATTGAGTTCCGTCCAGTCGAGGAGGGGATGGATGCGCACGTGGGTGCCGGGGGCAAAATCGGTCTTGAACTGGTTCCACAACTCCGGGGGCTGATCGCCCACGTCCCATTCGCTCTCTTTGTCGCGGGCGGAGAAATACCGTTCCTTGGACCTGCTTCCCTCTTCGTCGGCCCGGACGCCGACGATGACGCCCGTATAGGGTTCTTTTTCTTTGTCCACCACGTACTTTTTCAGCGTGTGGTCCATCCGGTACCGCGGCCATTCGCCGGACAGGGTGCGCTTGAGCGCTTCGCTCTTTAAATTCCGGCAGCAGGTCAGGCGGTCCACCGCGCCATCGGGGAACGTTTGCTTGTTCTGGAGCGCCTCGGCATTTTCACCGTAGATCATGTTTAAGTTCCACTCCAGCGCAAGACGGTCCCGGTAGGCGATCATTTCCGGTATCTTGTAGTGGGTATCGATGTGCACGAGCGGGAAGGGCACGTGGCCGAAAAACGCCTTGCGCGTCAGCCAGAGGAGCACCGTGCTGTCCTTGCCTATCGACCAGAGCATGCACAGGTTCTTGAATTCCCGGTATGCCTCCCGGAGGATGTAAACGCTCTTTGCTTCCAGTCTATCGAGATGATCCATGGCCTGTCCTATCCTTTTCCCGGAATTGCGGTATGCCGGTGCAAACCGCATTCTTTGTGTTCCGGGTCTTCCCACCACCAGCGGCCGGCGCGGATGTCCTGGTCCGGGGCCGTGGCCCGCGTACAGGGGGCGCAGCCGATGCTTCTGAAGCCCCGGTCGTACAGGGCGTTGTAAGGCACGTCGTGGCGCCGGATGTACTGCCACACGTCATCTTCGCTCCAGTCGAACAGGGGGGAAATCTTGTATATGCCGTGCGCGGCGTCCCACTCGATAACCTCGGTTTCCTTGCGCGTAAGTCCCTGGTCCCGCCGCAGGCCGCAGATCCAGGCGTCGGCGGTTGCGAGGATTTTCTTCAGCGGCCGGATCTTGCGTATCTCGCAGCAGCGTTCCCGTTTTTCCCGGGACGCATACATGGCATCGGGTCCCTCTGCCGACACCAGCGAGGCGACCTCCCCGCTGTCGGGCACGCATGTTTCATAGCGGATATGGTATGTATCCATGGACCGCTGCATCACCTCATAGGTTTCCTGGAACAGCCTTCCCGTGTCGAGCGTGAATATGCGGGCACGGTGCCCGCTCTTGCTCAACATATCCGTGAGCACCTGATCTTCCAGACTGAAACTCGATGCCAGCAGCGCCCGCTCCGGGCCGAATTCCCGGAGACACCACGCAAGCGTCTCCTCGGCGTTCTTGCCCGCAAGCTGTTTTTTGTATTGTTCGAGTTTTTCCATTGTTTCTTACCTTATATTTGATAATCATGCGACGGCGGAGTATATCGGCCAACGGATATCCTGTTCCACGCCCGCTCATGCAGGTAGTACAGGAAGACTTTGGTGAATAGTTCCACGGCGCCGATGGAAACGGCCATTTTTATTTCTCCCGTTATCAAAAAGGAAACGACAATCGTATCGCACGTCCCCAAGGCACGCCACGACGCGGCTTTGATGAGACTACGGTAATGTTTTTCCGCCACAATTAATGCCTTTCTATAAGGATGGACCAGTAGTCGCCCACCTTGGTGAGCTCCGCGATCCGGTGCCCCTCCTCGGCAACGGAACGGGGGACATTGTCGATGGGTTCTCCGTCGTCCAGGAATATCCGGAGCATCTGCCCCGGCTGCATGGACGCCAGCGCCAGCTTGGTTTTGACAAAATTCATGGGGCAGGCGACGCCGCGCAGGTCTTTGAACGTGTGGGCCGCCTGTTCCGCTCCTGCTACCGCAACCGCGGCTCCGCCGGGAAGAGGGGCCGCAATCGCTTTCTCCGCCCGGAACTTGAGGGAATCGTCCATGCCCTCATACAGATGCTCCACGGCCTGGGCGAGGGCGAAAATGTCTTCCTGCCTGGCGGCGAGCGATGCTCGGTTCCCCTGTTTGGCAGTTTCCAGGAGCGGGAGGAACCGCCGGTCTACCAGGTTGTCCTCTACGAAATATTGCACGAATGCATCAAATACTTCCTGATCGGAGCGGGCCTCGACGCCCCGCGTGATGAGCAGCATCCTCGCTGCGGCCAGCGTAATCCGATACAGAATTTCGCCTATGCCGGCCGGGTCCGCCGGTTTTTTCAGTTCTTCCTGACCTTTCCTTACGGCTTTTAAATCCAGATCGATCAGGTCGAACAGGCCCGCGGAGCACTCTCCCACTCCTTTGCCTACCAGCGAGAAGATATCTTCCGCCCCCCAGTCGAAATAATAGTTCTTGTCGTCGGTAAAGTCTGGGATGTCGGCGTATTTGCTGCAGAGCCTCTTAATATCTCGTTTGCCGTCCCCATCTATATATGCGGTAAAATCCGGATAGCGGTCCTTTTTCCTGATATAGATATATAGGAGGGCGGCCACGAAGGCCGGCAGATCGCGGGCGCTGATGTCGCCCATTCGCGCCGCGAGCCGCGGCGTATCGCCGCCCACGCGTGCTCCGGCGACGACGGCGTAGGAGGGATACATCCGCTGTTCCTTGCGTCCCACCTGTCCGGAGAAACCGATATCTGCCGTCATGTGCGCTCCGCACGAGTTGGGGCATCCCGATATGTTGAGCCGCAAGTGGCCGACGGCGTCCATATCCAGTTTTGAATTCATCAACGCTTGGTTGACGGCGGCCAGGGCGCCGCGCGGCAGGCAGATGCCGAGCTTGCAGGTGCTGGCGCCGGTGCAGGCGATGCCGGTGCCGTAAAATTTCGGCGCTGAAGAAAGGTCCGAGATATCCTTCAGGACATTGTGGATGTGTCCCAGGGATGCTTCCGGGATATTCCGGATGCTCAAATTCTGTTCCATGGTGCAGCGCAGCACGTTCTCGCCAAACGGTTCCAGTGCCTCGGCCAGCGTGATCGCGTTTCGGCAGGAGATATTGCCCAGCATGACGGGCGCCAGAATGGAAAAAAGCCCCGCCTGCTTTTGCGGCGTGACGAACCGTTCCTTCCAGAGGGCAAATCCGGTGACGGACGGCCCGGTGACAGGATCGGGAAGAGACGCCGCCTCGTTTCTTATCTTCCCTATCGTGGGCAGCGGGGCGTGTTCCAGCGCCCGGTATTCTCCTTCGTAGAATTCACGGAACTTCTCTTCACCCAGCTTATGCCAGAGGAAACGAAGCCGGGCGGCGTGCTTGTTCTTCCGGTTGCCGTGCTGGTCGAAGACCTTTTTTATCGCCGCAGCGACGCGGTAGATGTGCAGCGCGGGGATGAACTCGTGGAGCACGTGCCCCGTCTGCGGCTTCGACCCCATGCCGCCGGCCACATATACCGTGAACCCCTCTTCGCCCCCCTGCCTCGCGGCAATGAACCCCAGGTCATTGAAGGCCGCGTGGGCGTTGTCTGCGGCAGAATTGGCAAAGGCGATCTTGTATTTGCGCGGCAGCGTCCAGGAATCGGGCCGGGCGATCAGCATGCTGGTGAGGCTCACGGCGTAGGGCGTGACGTCGAAAACCTCATCGGGGGCGATGCCGGCATCCCAGGAGGCCATGATGTTGCGCACCGTATTGCCTCCCCCTCCCCGCGTGGCCAGATCGGCCTGGCGCAGTTCCCGGAGGATCGTCGGGACGTTTTCGAGCGCCACATCATGGAGCTGCAGTTCCTGACGCGTGGTGACGTGAATCGTCCGGGCGCCGTAGCGTTCCGAGAGAAGCGCCACGGCTTTCAACTGCCGCGGGGTGATGCCGCCGCCGGTGCACCTGATCCGCACCATATAGGTGTCGGCGGTGCGTTGTTCATAGATGCCGAAGGGAACGCGGTAGGCCCGGAATTTTGTCGCCTCCAGGGCGCCCTGGCGGTATCGTTTTATCAGATTTTCCAACTCGTCGATTTCCGCGTCGTAGGAGGGCGGAATTTCATAGAATCTCATTGTTATTTGCTCCCGTGCGGTGTATTTGTCGACGATGCGGCGCCGCGGAACAATTGCGGCACGATTTCGATGTCCTCCTGTTCCACCTGCGGCGCTCTGATCCGGAAGGAGCGAACGACAGGGTTTTCCTCTGCCAGTGAGACGATGACGTAGCTGATATCGGGGTCGTAGGCCAGCTTGATATCTTCTTCGGACGGCCGTGCCGGGGAGGCGGGATGGCTGTGGTAAATGGCACGCACCTGCAGTCCCGCGGCGCGCATCTCGCGGACGGCGGCGAACTGTTCCGCGGGCGACAGAGAAAAATGTTCCTGAGAGGCGTCCATATTAGTGAGCGGATAAGATCCGACAACGATGCCTTCGCGTTCGGCCAGGTAGCCGCAGGCCTCAACCGGGGCTTCCTGCCGGGCGTGGACGATGATGGCGTCTATAACTTCTTGGGATAGATACAACATTTCTTCTTTCCTTATTATTTCAGATCGCACAGGGCCTGCTCGGCGTCGGCGAGCTCCCTGATTGCCGGATTGTCGCCGCACACGGCGCATTTCCGGTTGTGCCGGAGTGCAATGGTTCTGAAGATCATGGTCTTGGCGTCGAAGGTGAGCAGGGCATTGGTCAGCAGCCCCCCCGTTTTCGTGATGAATTTCAAGCACTCCGTCGCCTGGATGGTTCCCAGTATCCCCGCGACCGCGCCCAGGATCCCCGCCTGTGAGCACGTGGGGACCAGTCCCGGGGGCGGGGGGGCCGGAAAGATACAGCGATAGCAGGCGGACCGGCCGGGCAGGATCGTCATCGTCTGGCCGCTGAAACGCAGGATGCCGCCATGCGAGAAGGGCTTTCCCCTGAGGACGCAGGCATCATTGATGAGGAACTTGGTGGCAAAATTGTCCGTGCCGTCGATGATAAAGTCGTACGCGGCAACCATCGGTTCGATGTTGGCGGCGCGCACGAACTCATGGTACGTTTTTACCTGAATGTCCGGATTGATGGCCCGCATTTTATCCGCCGCCGATTCCACTTTGGGGCGATCTAAATCCGGCGTGAAGTGGATGACCTGGCGCTGCAGATTGGAGAGTTCCACCCGGTCCGCATCGGCGATGCCGATGACGCCCACGCCGGCCGCGGCCAGGTAAAGCGCGGCTGGTGATCCAAGGCCGCCGGCGCCGATGATCAGCACCCGCGCCTCCCGTATCCGGGCCTGTCCTTCAACGCCGATATCCTTCAGAATGATGTGCCGGCTGTACCGTTCCAGTTCTTCTTCGGTAAAATTGATCATACGCTCTTGAACCCCTCCCGCAGGTCGTCAATAATGTCCCCGGAATCCTCTATTCCCACGGCGAGCCGGAGCATGGAGGCGGGGACACCGAGCCTGTTCTTTTCCTCGTCCGTGTACTCGCAGAAAATCGTCGAGGCGGGGTGCAGAATGAGGGTTTTGTTATCGTTGATGTTCGTGGCCCGCCGGACGAGCGACAGGCTGTCCATGAATCGAAAGCAGGTATCCTTGTCGGCGAGTTCAAACGTCAGGATGCTGCCGAACCGGTTGCCGAATTGCCGTACGGCTGTTTCGTGGCCGAGGGAGCTCGCCAGGCCCGGGTAGTTCACGGACCTTGCTTCAGGGCGCTTTTCCAGAAAACGGGCAATGGCGAGCGCGTTGGCGCAGCTTTTCTCAATTCGTAAATCCAGCGTTTCCAGGCCGAGGCTCTGCTGGTAGGCATTATGGGGCGACAGGCAGGAGCCCAGGTTTCTGTATGCCTCACGTCGGAGGAGTGCGATGAGGGCAAAAGGACCGTATTGCCGGGCGGCCTGCTTCAGTTTGGGGCAGATGTTCCAGTCCTGGTTCCCATTGTCAATGATCAGTCCGCCCACCGTCGTGGCCCCGCCCGATATATATTTGGTGCTCGATATGACCTCGACCGCCACGCCGTAATCTTTCGATTTGAAGAGATAAGGCGTGGTCAGGGTGCCGTCGAGGACCACGGGGATGCCCGCGGTCGTCGCCAGTTTTGTAATCTGTGCGATATCGGCAACCTCCATCTGCGGGTTCGTGATCGTTTCCAGAAAGATCGCCCGAGTTTTTTCGTTGATCTTCTTTTTTATGGTTTCAGTTTTCGTCATGTCTGAGTACCGCACTTCCAGACCCCAGGGTTTCAGGGTGTGTTCGAAGAGCGAATAGGTGTTTCCGAACAGGTATCGAGACGAAACGATGTTCGATCCCGCTTCGGCAAGGACCAGGATCACATTGGCGATGGCGGCCATGCCCGAGGACACAGCGACCACTCCCGTGGCATCCGTGAGGAGGCGCACGCGCTCTTCGAAATCCTCCACCGTGGGATTGGAGATGCGGGTATAGGAGTGGCCAAGCGCCTTTCCTTCAAAGGCGAGTTGCAGGGAGCGGGACGTTGCAAATTCGAAGGCGACGTTGTCGTAGATCGGCGTCCTCAGGGCGCCATGTACGTCCTTTTTCCGGATGCCGCCGTGAATCGCCTTGGTGGCAAATCCTTTCATGACGGCGATCCTCCCCCCATGAAGTAGAGAAAATCCACCGCATCCTTGTCGGCGATTTTTTTTGTGGGGAACTCTTTTTTGTCCACGAACGCGCCGTTGACCTGCACGGAAATCATGTCCGGCATCTCCACCTTGTTCAGTTTGAGCAGTTCGGCAACCGTGATGTGAGCGCCTTCAACGGTCTGGGTTTCGCCATTTACGGTTATGGTCATAGCATCCTCCCTCTTTTCCTGTCGGCGGTGGCGACAGGGGAATCATTCCTTCAGAAGTTTTGTTACGCTTGCGTATCTTTCCCCGCTGTCGGGAAAGATAAGGACAATATTATTGTTCCTCACGTCGCGGTTTGCCAGGTATTTTTGTGTGGCGCACACCACGGCCCCGGAGGATAGTCCGGCCAGGATGCCCTCCTCCCGGATCAGTTTCCGCGTCCAGAGCATGGTTTCATCGTCGGAGACGGTGATGACTTCATCGATGAGACGTGTATCCAGTATCGGGGGGATGAATCCTGCGCCGATACCCTGGATCATGTGCGGACCGCCCTTTCCGCCGCTCAGCACGGCGGAAGAAAGGGGCTCCACAGCCACGATGGTTATTGCCGGATTGAGCCGTTTCAGTTTACCGGCGATACCGGTGATGGTTCCTCCCGTGCCGACGCCGGCAATCAGGACATCCACCTTGCCGTCCATGTCGGCGATGATTTCTTCCGCCGTGGTTTCTTCGTGGGCCTTCGTATTTGCCGGATTTTCGAATTGCCGCACCAGGAAGGAACCGGGGGTTTCCCGGCGGATGGTTTCTGCGCGATCAATGGCGCCTTTCATGCCCAGGTGGGCGGGGGTGAGTTCCACCCTGGTGCCGAAGAGCTTGAGCAGGTTCTGGCGTTCCATGGTCATGGAATCGGGCATGACGATGATGAGTTTGTAGTGGCGGGCGGCGGCGATGAACGCGAGCGCTATCCCGGTGTTTCCGCTCGTCCCCTCGATGATCGTGGCGCCCGGCTTCAAGAGCCCTTTTTCTTCTGCGTCATTGATCATGCTGACGGCCGGCCGGTCTTTTATGGAGGAGCAGGGATTGAACTGCTCCAGCTTCGCGACGATCAGATTCGTGTCGGCGCTGATCACCCGGTTGAGTCGGATGAGCGGTGTGTGCCCAATGAGACGGGTAATGTCCTCTGCAATGCGCATGGTTTGTTTCCTTTAAATATGGAACATTGCCTGGTTATCGTAGTTTCTTTGTCTTGCGGTCAGTTCCGCGAGCGAAAGTGAGAAGACTTTTTTTAGTTCGCTTTCCGCCTGTTGGTAGAGCTCTTCCAGGGCATCGGATGAGCCACTGGCGGGAACCTCATGGCCCCCTTCCAGAAGTTTCACCACCTGAAGAAAGCTGATCTTTGCCGGGTCTTCCGCGAGTTCGTATCCACCTTTGTTACCCCGGAGCGCCCTTACGATACCTGCTTTGGTGAGCTGGTTGAGCAATTGTTCGAGATAATTGGAAGGAATGTCGCGCCGTTCTGCGATGACTTTCGATTGCAGCAGCTTGCCCCCGTAATTGTTGGCAAGTTCCAGCAGTGCTGCCGTGCCATATCGTATCTTGCTTGATAAAACCAACATTTCTTTCACCAAGTTTGTTGATCCACTTACTTGGGTATCAGTATAATTATATCTCGAACTAATGTCAACACTTTTTTTTCGGAGATAATAAACATTGACAAAATTTCTTTAATGTATAGTTTATCGCAGGAGAGTGAGAAGATGCGTCATGAAAACGCACAAGAAGGAGGAAGAGGAATGTTCCAAGTTTCTGATAAAGCGGGCGAGGTAATCAAAGAGTTCCTCAAGGACAAGGAAGAGCCTCATGCCATAAGAATTGTCATGTCTCAAGGGGGCTGATCCGGACCCTCTCTGGGCATGGCTCTGGATGAGTCACAGGATGATGATCAAATTTTTACGGAGAAAGGGGTGACATTCCTCGTGAATCGTCAGCTTTTTGAGAAGGTTAAACCAATCAATGTGGATTTTGTAACCTCGGTTCATGGTTCAGGTTTCAAGGTTGCATCCGCTCTCGATGCCGGCGCCGTCTGTGGACCGACGTGCAGTTGCTAAATACGGCAGCGAGTGCACTCTTTGCGGCTTGCTGTGGAGAGCTTCAAAAAAAGAAAGCGGGGCAGAAACGCGATCAGGTGATTCTACCCCGTTTTCTTTTATTGAAAACTGTTACGGGGGAAGATGTATGCAAAAAAGGATCGGGAACACCGGAGAAATATCGGTTCGCAGGAAACCGTTTATCGTTGGGGTCATGGGGAGTCACAAGGAAGAGCCGTCGGTAATGGAAGATGCCCGTCGTATGGGCGAGGTGATCGCCCATCAGAGTATGAGCGTGCAGGAAGAAAACGATCCCCGTGCGAAGACTGCCGAACAATTCCTGCAGGAGGGGTGCTTTGAGGAAGCGATCGGCGTTTACCGCGAACTGGTAAGCAAGTACCCGGAACGGGATTCCTATTTGCTTGCCCTGGCATGGGCCTGCCTCGACGGCGGACAGACGGAGGCGGCAGTTGATTGTTTCGAACGTCTGTTCGAAAGGGAGCTTGCCGGGAAGATCTTTATCGGCTTTGCCTTTGACGAGCTGGTCCGGATATTCAAGGAGAAGCGACAATTCGACCGTTTGGTGGCAATCTGTGAAATGGCGGTGTCCCGGTATCCGGCAGATACGGGGCTCCTGGGCGAGCTGGGGCATGCCTGTCTTGCGGCAGGCAGGACAGGCGAAGCGGTTGAGACCTGTCGAAAAGTCGTTGCCGTGGACCACGATGATGCAGTTTCTTACAGCCATTTAGGTGATGCTCTTATGGCGGCGGACGATTTGAAAGGGGCCGAAGCGGCGTACTGCAGGGCTGGGGAAATCGATGCGGGGGCGGCGGGTAGTTATTTCAACAGTTTGGCTCACGGGCTGTTGCGGGCCGGCGCGGAGGAGCAAGCAGAACGGGCCTTCAGAAAATGCCTGGAGTATTCTCCGGAAGAGCCCCTTTACTATTTGAATCTGGGTGACTGCCTGGTAAAAAGGGACAAGCTTGAAGAAGCGGAAGTCTGGTACGAGGCGGCTATTAAACTGAATCCTGCGTCGGCGGCAGTTTACTATAACCGGCTGGGGAACTCCTTTGCCCGGGCGTGTCACCATCTCCGGGCGGCCGAGTGTTTTCGGAAAGCGATTGCCGCCGATCCCGGGAATACTTTTTATCAGGTGCGCTTCGAGGAGGCCTGCACGGTCGCCCGCGCCTCAGGTGCCGCAATGAAGACGGCAGCGGAAACGGCCGGTCGGATGGGTTTGCCGGAATAAGATCAGAGCCGTCCCATCTTCTTCAGGGTTTCCTTAAAAACGTGATAAAAAGCGACATTGTCGACGAGGCCGCCCTTGATGATCGTGCCGATGTCATCCAAATTTGTCGGATTGATCACGACATTGACGCTTCTGTTGAAGGCCGCCATATTGTCCATGGTGCGGTATTTGTCGCTGACCAGGACAACGAATATCTGACGCCTCGTATGCATGGCCAGGTTTTCCAGATAGACAAGCACGCCGTTGCCCTGTCCGGCACCGTCGAAAATTTCATTGACCACCACCACATCGTAAACATGGAAGCGCATGCTTTTCAGGGCATCCCTCGCCGAGGATGCCGCAGAGATCTGATAACCCATCTCTTTCAGGATAAGGCCGATCTTCTCCCGCGCGGGCCCGTCCGTCTCGCAGATCAGGGCGGTTTTTGTATCCGCTTCTACGAAATCAAAGGGTCTTTCGGAAGCATCGTAGGACCCCGACGCTACTTCGTTCAAAAGGCTTGTTTTGTCCTCCATGGCCTTCTCCTTCACGTTATCCTACCATCTCTGGGTAGGTTTACCGTAGTGCTCGTCCACTTCGAGCTTGCCAATATCCGTTGTGGCTTCCCCCTTGGTGCTTTTTACCGTGTCGATGCCGCGTCCGACGGTCCCCCTGTTGGATGCGTAGGCTTTTGCCGTAGTTTCACTTATCAGGCCGTTTTTGTATAATTCGATGATAGAATCGTCGAAGGTGATCATTC
>CAZTLA010000095.1:0-11716 GCA_964614365.1 uncultured Syntrophales bacterium
GCACGTCCGGTGGTGTGGGAGGACGGCGGGGGTGACCCCGCCTCCTACCCGATTCGGGAGGATCTAACCATGTACGGATGGCGTGGCAAGATCGGACATATTGCTCCCTCACGGGGCGATATCTTCGTTTACGAGTTTTATCGAATGGCTCCCGAGGGCGTGCTTTTCTTTAATACGACGGGCACGATCCGGCAGTTGGATCGCACCGATATCGAGCGCCAGATCGCGCGGATTGAAGAGGCGGCCTTTGATCTGGCCGCAGAAGGTGTGGACGTCATCCTGATCGGAGGGACTCCTCTCTTTACTTCTCAAGGGGTTGGAAGCGATGTCGCGACGGCCAAAAGGATTGAGGCGAAGGTCAAGGTGCGGGTGAGCGCAGGGGTGACCGGGGAGCTTGAGGCATTAAGAACCCTCAAGCTTAAAAAGATTGTTGTTGCTTCCCCCCATGAGGAAGAGCTCAACGAGAGATTGAAGGTGTTTCTCGAAGGTAATGGTTTTGAGGTGATCCACAGCAGGGGTCTTGGAATCCGTACGAACTCGGAGATCTCCAAAGTGCCCGAACATGCTTCCTATCAGTTGGCGAAGAAAGTGTTTTTTGAAGCCGGTGAAAAACCGGACGGGGTCTTTCTCCCCTGCCCAAGGTGGCCCACGATCGGACATCTTGACCTTCTGGAAAGAGAACTCGGATGCCCGGTGGTCAGTAGTTGCCAGGCGTACAGTTGGTGGGCGCTAAAGCTGCTCAATATTCGGGAAAACATTACGGGCTACGGGAAGCTGATGGGCGCCCTGGCATAGAATAGCGCTGCTTGGAGAGGAGATGAAGAGGAGGCAATTAGATGGTTAGCGCAGCATGGCAGGGGCTTGCCAGCGTTTTTCAGCCATACCCTTTTTTGTTGATGATGATCGGCATTGTCCTGGGCAATATTGTAGGCATTCTTCCGGGCCTGGGCGGTCAGTTCCTCTTGTCTGTCCTGATTCCCTTTGTCTTTGGCATGGATCCCGTTTGTGGCTTTGCCCTCTTGCTGGGCGCTCATTCGGTAACGGGAACGGGAGGCTCCATCACTTCGATACTTTTTAATACACCCGGGGAAGCGTCCAATGCGCCCACGTGTTTGGACGGGTTTGAAATGACCAAGAAAGGGCAGGCTGGCCGAGCGTTAGGAGCGGCCCTCTACTCCTCGGGCGTGGGGGGAGTGATCGGAGCCGTCGCCCTGTTGATGGTCATTCCCGTCATACGGATCATTGTCCTCTCTTTTGGTCCCCCTGAGTTTTTCATGTTAACGATACTTGGCATCACCTTTATCGGTTCCCTCCACTCCGAATCGCCCACGAAAGGATTGATCGCGGGAATTTTTGGGCTTTTTCTCTCCCTGTTTGGAGAGGATCCTTCTACCGGCGTGGTTCGGTTCGGTTTTGGAAGTCTCTACTTGTATGAAGGCATGAGGCAGATCCCGGTGGTCCTCGGCCTGTTTGCCGTGGCGGAGATGATCAGCCTTGACATCGAAGGGGGCGAGCTGGTGCAAAGAACGGTTGACGCGGTTGACGTGAAGGACAGCATTTGGGAGGGGATCGCCGATGTCCATCGGCACTGGTGGCTGACGGTGAAGAGTTCCCTTATTGCCGTCTATATGGGCGCTTTGCCGGGATTGGGCGGTGGGGCCTCAGCGTGGTTTACCTATGGTTATGCCCAACGGACTTCCAAACACCCGGAGACCTTCGGAAAAGGCAACGTCGAGGGAGTGATCGCCCCGGAAGCAGCCAATAATGCGAAAGAAGGGGGCGCGCTGATTCACACCATCGGTTTCGGCATACCCGGCAGTTCAGGCATGGCTATTCTTTTGGGTGCATTCCTCATTCTCGGCATCACCCCGGGGCCGAAAATGCTTACGGACCATGTGCCCACCGTATTTGCCATGGCCTGGACGGTGGCCATCGCCAACATCATTGGGGCCGCTCAGACACTGGTATTTGCAAAGCGGATGGCACGGTGCGCCTTTATTCGCACTTCCGTTCTCGTTCCCGTCATCCTCGTTTTTGTGATGCTCGGCAGCTATACATCGACCAATTCGATGGGAGACCTCGTCATTACCCTGATTTTTGGGATCCTCGGATATTTCATGTCCAGATATAAGTACCCGAAGGGGCCCCTTGTATTGGGACTGGTCCTTGGTCGCATTGCCGAAGTCAATTTCAATATTTCGTACAAGTTATACGGCGTCAATTTCCTGATGCGCCCCTTTACTTCTCTCATCCTTTTGCTGGTGGTTTGGGCCCTCCTGGGGCCGATCATGAAATCTTACGTGAAAAAACGAAAGGAGGCAACAGTATGAAACGCGGCGAAGCCATACTGGCCTGCACTTTTCTGGGAATCTTTCTCTTCCTTGTTGTCATTGCCACCGGCTATAACCCGAAAGCACGGAGAATGCCGCTGGTCGTGGGGATCCCGGGAGTGGTTTTGTCGATGGTGGAAGTAGCACGGCAGACAATAGGGAAACGGAGATCCGGCGGCGTTAAAGCGGCAGCCGTCACGAGCGGTCAGGAAGGGAGTCAGACCGACCTTGCCCGCAGTGATGAACGGCAGAAGATCCTCCGGTCCATTGGGTGGATGGTTCTGATAGTCATTCTGATTTGGGCGTTTGGGTTTATAATAGGGCTGCCGCTTTTCAGCATGATTTTCATGAAAGCCAAAAAGGAAGGCTGGGTGATGAGTATCGCCGTCACCGCCGCCGGTATGGGAGTGCTGTACTTCTTATTTATGAAGGCCCTGGAAATGGATATCTACCGAGGTCTTCTTTTTCAGCAATAGTCGTATGTCCTATTTGTCCTGTGCAGGTATGAGCGGTGCGGAGCATGCGAACGACTCACTATCACAAACCGTCAACCATTGGGGAAGCCCTTGATCTGCTCGGCGCATACGGCAAACAGGCCCTGTTGATTGCCGGGGGCACCGATGTTATGGCGATGATCAAGAAAAGCCTCCTGGCGCCGGAAATCCTTGTCTCACTGCGGGGCATTCCTGCGCTGCGCGATCTCCGGTACGGAGAGGCGGCAGTATGCCTTGGATCCGCGACCACCCACCGGACCATCGAGCAATCGCCGGCGATCCGGCAGACCTTCACGGCGCTCGCCGATGCGGTCGATGTACTGGGCGCCGTCCAGATCAGAAACGTGGCAACCATCGGCGGCAATATCTGTACGGCTGCTCCCTCCGCCGATACGGCGCCGCCGCTCCTCGTGCTGGGTGCGCGGGTGAAAGCGGCAAGTCAGGCGGGCGAGCGGACGATAGCCCTGGAGGATTTTTTCACGGGTCCGCGAGCTACGGTCCTGCAGGAGGGCGAAATCGTCACGGCTCTGACGATTCCCAGCCCGTTGCCCTATACGGCCTCCGCATACTGGAAACACCAGCGCCGCCGCGCGCTGGACATACCCATCCTGGGCGTGGCGGTATCACTCTCCCTGGATACCGATGCCATGAGTCGACCGATCAACCTGTACAGTACGGAACCGATCGCTGCACAATTCCAGGCGCTTGAGAGCGACCGCCTCCTCTGCAGGGAGGTGCGGATTGCGCTCGGCGTGGCGGCGCCGACCCCAATGCGGGCGCTCCGGGCGGAACAACTCCTGACGGGCCGGATGATCGGCGGTGAGATCATGGATGCCGTTGCCCGCGCCGCTGCAGACGAGGCCCGACCGCGGGATTCATTCCGCGGCGAGGCGTGGTACCGGCACGAGATGATCCGGGTCTTCGTACAGCGCCTGGTGCTTCTGTGCATCGCACGGATCGCAGGGCGGAAGCAGACGCAGGCGCCGGTCTGCGCGAGAGGATAGGCAACGATGCTGCAGACCATAACATTTACGCTGAACGGAGCCGCGGCGCAGGCGGAGATCGCAGCGCATTGTACGCTCCTGCAATTGTTGCGGGAGCACCTGGGGCTCCGGGGGACCAAGGAGGGCTGCGGCGCAGGCGAGTGCGGCGCCTGCACGGTGCTGGTGGATGGAATGACCGTCAACTCGTGCATTTTCCCCGCCATGGAGGCGGAGGGGAAATCAGTGGTTACGATCGAGGGTCTGGCCGATGCGCAGGGGAACCTCCATCCCTTGCAACGGGCGTTTGTCGATCATGGAGCCATTCAGTGCGGTTTCTGCACCCCCGGCATGGTGCTGTCCGCGAAGGCGCTGCTGGATGCAAATCCGCATCCCACGGACGAAGAGATCAGAACGGCTATTGCCGGCAACCTGTGCCGGTGCACCGGCTATGTAAAGATCGTGGAGGCTATCAGGGCGGCCAGCCTGATGGCGCCCTGATAGGCTGCTGAAAAACAGCCATCTGCTGCGTTTCCCTCATCCTTCGCCGTTCAACGTACCGACAAGTACGCCTCACGGCTCAGGATTTTGGGGGCCTTGCATCTGGCCGTTTTTGAGCAGCCTGTTTTTTTAGGGTGCAGGGCGGGAGGGAGTTATCCATGGGTTCCATCATCGGTGAGCCGCTGACGCGCATTGACGGGATCGTCAAGGTGGCCGGTCATGCCGTCTACGCGGCTGATCTGACGCTCGCGGGCATGCTCTACGGGAAGGTTCTGGGAAGCCCGCACGCCTGCGCCCGGATCACGGCGGTCAACCTCGACAGGGCCCGGCGGCTGCCGGGCGTGCGTGCGGTCATGAGCGGCAGGGATTTTCCGTTCCTGCACGGTGAATGCATCATCAACATTCCGTTTCTTGCGATCGACACGGTGCGCTACCGGGGCGAGCCCGTGGCGGCAGTGGCTGCCGAGAGTCCCGACATTGCCGATGCGGCCATCGCACAGGTGGAAATCACCTATGAAGAGTTGCCGGCGGTGTTTGATCCTGAGGAGGCGATGCAACCCGGCGCCCCGCTGATCCATGAGGCGCTGGACACGTATCAGACCATCTCGGCGGTGAATCTGATTCCCCGCACCAATATCTGCCAGCACTTCGTCCTTTCCCTCGGCGATGTGGACCGGGGTTTTGCGGAAAGCGACTACGTCTTTGAGGACCGCTTCACGACGCCCCAGGCGCAGCATGCCGCCATCGAACCCCACGCCAGCATCGCGCAGGTCGATGCCGCGGGCCGCATCACCGTATGGGGCCAGAACGACTCCCCGCACCGCGGTCGCAAAGAGATTGCCCAGGCCCTCGGCATTTCCCAGGCGAAAATACGGGTGATTACGGGATACGTGGGAGGGAATTTCGGCGGCAAGGGCGGCCTCAAAACCGAGGCAATTGCCATTGCCCTGGCGCATCAGGTGCGGGGACGTCCCGTGCGGGTTGTGTTCTCCCGCGAAGAAGTGTTCAAGACCATCACGCGCTCCGGATGCATCATCGACCTGAAAACCGGCGTCCGCCGGGACGGCACGATCATGGCCCGCCGGGCGCGCCTGATCTGGGACACGGGCGCATACGCCGAAAAAGGGCCCACCGTTTCCCTGCACGGCGGCTCGCTTGCCGCCGGTCCCTATGCGATACCCCATGTGGAGGTCGAATCGTGGACCGTGTTCACCAACAAGCCCATGTCCGGCGCCATGCGCGGCTACGGATTGCCCCAGGTCGCCTTTGCCTATGAGTCGCAGATGGACATGATCGCCGATCGGCTGGGCATCGATCCGGTTGCGATACGGAGAGCAAACATTGTCGGCGAAGGGAGCAAGGTGGTGACGGGGCAGCGGCTCTATGCCGTGGGGCTGAAGCAGTGCCTCGAAAAGGTAGCGGAGGTGCTGTATGCCAAAGCGGGCAACGAAGCGCCTCCGGAGGTCTGCACCCTGCCGCCGGGCCGTTGGGCGCGGGGCACGGGCATAGCCTGCAGTTACAAATCCGTCAAGACCCCGTCGGTTTCCGCGGCCTCCGTCAAGATCGATGAAGACGGTTCGGTGAGTGTCGTTACGAGCACCGTGGAAGTGGGACAGGGGTCCCATACCATCCTGATGCAGATAGCGGCCGATATCCTGGGTGTGGCGCGCGACCAGATCACCGTAAGTTTTGCCGATACGGATGTAACACCCTACGATACCTCCACCACATCGAGCCGCAGCACCTACCACATGGGCAATGCCGTCCTGATTGCCGCCGAAGATGCGAAACGTCAATTGCTGGGCATGGCTTCCGCGGTCATGCACGCGGCGCCGGAGACGCTCGTGCTCCGGGGCGGCCGGGTCCTGGCCCCCAACGGAACAGCGCTGCCCGTGGCCCAGGTGCTGAAGGCCACCTTCGGCGCCGGCGCCGGCGCAGCGGTCATTGGGCAGGGCGTTTTCTGTCCCCGCAACATCCTGGGACTGGAGGATTTGGGTGAGACGCAGCTGGAGGCCTTTTCCACGCTGAGCGCCTTCCACAGCTATGCGGTACAGGGGGCGGAGGTGGCGGTGGATCTCGATACCGGCGCCGTGATGATCCTGCGTTTGGTTGCCGCGCATGATGTGGGCAAGGCCATAAATCCCGTAAACTGTGAACAGCAGATACAGGGAGCGCTGGGCATGGGACTCGGATACGGCCTGACGGAGGAATATCTCTGGAGGGACGGCGTCTTGATGAACCCCGATTTCCTCAACTACACGATACCGACGGCACGGGACTGTCCGCCGATGGAGGTGTTCCTTATAGAAGAAGCGCATCCCCAGGGACCCTATGGCGCCAAGGGCGTGGGGGAAATGGCGATCGCCCCGACGGCGCCGGCGATCGCCAATGCCGTTTACCGGGCCTGCGGCGTCAGGATTACCGATCTGCCCCTCAAACCGGCGAAGGTGCTGGGGCAGTTGCTTCGACGTGCGACACCGGTCGGCTCGGCGTGAAATACCCGTCACACCCAATTCGCATTATGGTGCCCGCCGCCCCCGGCGGCAGCTTGGGCAATGAAATACGGGCGATAACCCCGTTTCTCGAAAAGAGCCTCGGCACGTCAACCGTTATCGATTTTCCAAGTCGAAACTCGTGGGGAGCGAGGAGGATGTCCGTTAAATTGCGGTCATTCCTCCTCGACGCCCATCGGAAGCTCATCCTTTCCATTTGAAATTTCTGTCCGTATAGCACTGCGGAGGCATCCTGCTTTCTATGCCGGACTTGGCCAACTCGCCTTCAAAGAGCTTTCTGATTTCCGGGTCTTCGTCGGAATATTCTGTCTGTATATGTTTGTCCCGCAATGTCGGGGAGTCGACATGCAGGACAAGATATCGTGCCGGTTCGGCGCCGGTATTGAAGTGCTGGTGAAACCAGAGTTCACCTTGCAGGGAGGTAAGTCCCACTCCGAAGAGACTGCCGGGCTTCCAGTCAATCTTTTTTTTCTCCTTTTCCTTTCCCGGCTCCCAAAGGAGGGAGAAGCCCGTGCCGGTGATAATTATTATGGAGCGGCCCGGAGGATGGGCATGGGCCTTCTTGTACGTTCCCACGGCGAATTCCGACTGGTGGGAACGCAACCGAACACAGCCCGGCAGGTAGAACCTGACGCCGCTTCCGCCGGCGCCCCTGCTTTCGCTGTCCGTCATTTTGTCAAAGGCCCTTACATCGGGGACGAAATTTGCAACCCAGACAATGTAGTTGTAAGGAGGTTCTTCCCGGTATATCCGTGCATCGGCGGAATAAAAATTCTGTCCGATATTTTCGAAGATGAAATCGTTTTCAAAGATGAACTTCCTGCTCTTGAAATATTGCAGCACGCCCGGCATGGTCGTTTTGGCGAAAAGTCTGACCGGCCTGCCTTCATCTCCATTAAAGTGCTGATAACCAATATTGGCGGGAAGCGCAAAAAGCGATTGTTCTTTCCATTCAAAGGTCTTTTTCGGGCCGCCATCGTGCGTCCAATACGTTGTTGCCCCGCGCCCTGAAAGGACATGCACCAGTTCCTCGTACATATGCCTTTGGGGCTTGAGGCTCCGGCCCGGCGGTATCTCGCATACGTAGTTGCCGCCCGATAATTCTTCGCCGAGGACATTTACGTAGGCGCCTAAGCCGCCCATTCTGGGCCAGGGTTTCACCTCCAAGGCTCTTAAGTCGCTAAAATAATACCCCGTGTAGATCTCGGTGGTCGCCGTATCATTAAAAAAAAAATAGTACTCCCGTTGCACATCCTGCAGCAGAACGGCATCGTTCAGACTTTTTTCTCCTGTTGTATTACTCATGACCATACTCCTCACGGTGAATAACGGTAACTGCTTAAGGGCATTTCCTCCGGCAGACGTTCGAGTTGCATTACATGTTGATAAGAGCGCCGATTATCCGAAACAGGAATGGGATCACGGCCTCAGCATCACCTTGAGGGGTTTCGCTCCCGTTTCGCCCGCCGCCACCCGCAGGGCCGTAGCGCATTCCGACAAAGGATATTCATCCGTTGCCATGTCCCCCAGGGGATACTTGCCCGACTCCACGATGGAGACGGCCGCTGCCGTGGCCTGATAGCCTTTGCTGCGCGCCCCCTGGAGTCTCAGTTCTTTCTGCACCATGAGATCAAGGGCAAAGGGCACGGAAGCGTTGCCGCCGATCAGGCCGGCTTCGACGATGGTTCCCTGCTTTCGGACCGCCTCCAGGGCCAGGGCGATGGACTCCGGTCTGCCCGTAACGTCCATTACGATGTCCACACCCTTTCCGCCGGTCAGTTTGCGGACCAGGGAAGGCAGGTCTGATTCCTCACTGTTTACCACGTAATCAGCGCCGAGCCGGCGGGCCAGGTCAAACCGGTCGCGATCGACGCCGAGACCGCTGATGATGATCTCTTTCGCCCCCGCCTCGCGGGCGGCAACAAGGGAGCCGAGTCCCTGTACGCCCATGCCCTGGATCAGTATCCTGTCGCCCACCTTGATCTGTCCCAAAAGGCATATCCACTGCACGCCGTTTGCAATGACGCCCGTAATGAGCGCCGCTTCTTTCAGGGGAACGCTCTCCTTGATCGGGAAAACCACCGAGCCATGGGCTATGTACATATACTGGCTGTAAGCCCCCCAGAGATGGGGCGGGACATTGCAGGAGGTCTTGAGTCCGTATCCGAGAGGGCTTTCACAGAAACGATAGTTGCCCGTAATGCAGGGCTCACAGGCGCCGCAGGAAGTGCTCGCCTCAAGGACCACCCGGTCCCCTTCTTTTACGCCCCAGCGCCGGGCGGCATTATTGCCTATCTTGGCAATACGGCCCACCATTTCATGCCCCATGATCAACGGGAGCGGGTACTGGGTGATCTTGCCCTGGTATATCTTCACATCCGTGGAACAAATGCCGACCATCTCCACTTTCAGCAATCCTGCGTCAGGACCCACATCGGGTAGGGGAAACTCTTTGAGCGAAACCTTGCCGGGAGCTTCCAGCACGCCGGCCAGACTTTTCTCCTCCACGCGACACCTCCGTACGAATACGTCATCCCAAAAGAATTACTTTTTGGCAGACCGAGTATATGAGAGCGGCAATACCGTGTCAAGTAAACAACCTGATAGTAAACAACCTGCTAGTGTGGTCTTTCCTGTCATTTTCCTTGACACACAAACGGCGTTTTCTTATACTCGGTGCGCCACAAAGCAAGTTCATATAAAATCATAAAGGTTTAAGAAGGTGTAGCGGTTGAACGAGGAACTGAAAGCAAAACTGGTTCAAGCCTATCGCATCCTGTATCTGGAAGGGATGGCCGAGGATACGACGCGCGGACACATGACGGCACGGGCCGATGACGGCACCATCTACATAAAGCCCTGGGGGATGGGATTCGAGGAAATACGGGCCGAGGACTTGCTGGGCGTCGACGGCGACGGCAATCTCAGGGACGGGACGGGACGTCTCCATTCGGAGCTGCGTATCCATCTGGAGATCTACCGGAGGAGGAAGGACGTTCGTTCCGTAACGCACCTGCATCCCCCGCACGGCGTGTTGCTCTCTTCCCTCTTTCGGGGAAAGCTTTACCTGCTCGGCCAGCACAGCCTTCATTTTGGCGGGAACATTCCCTTTTATAATGCCGCAGAGCTTATCCATACGCAGGAACAGGCCGGGAAGCTCTCCGATTTGCTGGCGGATGGGCCGGTGGTCCTCATGAGAAATCACGGTGTCATCACGGCAGGGACATCGATCGAAGAGGCGGCAATCTTTGCCATAGACTTCGAGAAAGCCGCCAGTGAGCATCTGGCGGTTTGCGCGCTTGCGGAACCCCTGGAGATGAGCCAAGAGCAGGCGGCGAGGATGCAAGCGGTAATTTGTCGCTCTGAACAGTATATGATGCTCTGGAATTACTACTGCCGGAAAGTACGCAGGGTAAACCTGTAGTTCATCATTTCATTACCGGGAAGCCCCGTCCGAGGGTGGGGCGTTCCCATTGTTAGGGAGGTTGCTATGTGCGATGTAAGCAAGAAACCGGCGGAAGAGGAATACACCCATTCCGAATTAGGGAAATTTTACAAAAAGAAAAGGCTTTTTTTCCGGGGTCTGGACGGTATGACCTACAGTCTCCGGGAAGAGCTGACGCGCTTGCGGAAAGTGCCGCGGGTCGTCAAGGGAAAGGATATTCAGCTTAAGAAAGGCCCCCAGTACTACAATGCCGATCTCCTGACGCCCAAGGACAAGAGCACGCAGGTTCTCTATGCCCACTATGTGGTGCTTGCCCCGGGGGGGCACTCGGACAAGCACGGCCACATGAACGAGGCCATGTTCTACATCCTCGACGGCAAGGGGCATGAGATCCATGACGGCATCCGGTACGACTGGAAGGCGGGAGACGTGGTGATCGTGGAGAATTCCTGCGTTCACCAGCATTTTAATGACGATCCCGACCGGCCGGCACGGGCGCTGGTAATAAAATCAAAGCCGCTCTATCTGTTTATGAACCTGGTAATGCAGGAAGTGGTGGAAGAGCAGCCCAAGGACCCCGTCCCGGGACACGAGAATTTTGTGCCCAGTTATCTGCCTGAGTAAGAATGGGAAGCAAAGGAGATATGTCAATGTTATACGAAGAATCAAAAAAAGCATCGGTCAAGAAGGCTGAAACCGACTATTATGCGGAAAAGCTTGCGGACAGCAAACGCAAGAAAGAAGAAAATCCCAAACGGAAAAAAGTTATCACGCCGGAAGAGATGCCCTGGGAAAACTCGCCGCAGGGCACGATAAAGCACCTTTACAACGAAAAGATGGACGCCCATGTGGAAGCGGTGGATGCCTACATGCAGTTCATTCCGCCGGGGAGCCGCTCCGGCAAACACCGGCACATGTCGGAAGAGTTCATCTTCGTGCTGGAAGGCAACGGCTACGACCTGCACTGGGATGTGGATTATGAAATCGACGACAAGTATTACTGGAAGGCGGAAGAAACCCCCAGCCGCTGGGAGTGGGAACAGGGCGACTCCATTTATATTCCACCCAACACGGTGCACCAGCATTTCAATGCGGATCCCCAAAAACCCGTCCGCTTCATATCCGCCACAAGCCGCATGATCCGCTACATCGGATTCGATGATCTGGAACAGATCGAGAACGCGCCGGAGTATAACGGCAAAAAGGGCGCTCCCTGACGCCCCCGCAGTTTTTCGACCAATCGTGAAGAGCTGGGAAATATTCGTCTATCCGCATTCCGCAAAAAGGCTGCTCCACTTGGCGTACACTTCCCGGCTGTATTCGGGGGTAGCGCCGGTCAGCCGCGGAAACGCAGCCATCTCTTCATAGGGAATGCAGGCATCCACCAGGGCGAGGGAGGTGTAGTAATTCTTCTGCTTGTCGAAGCACAGGGGATCGAGAGGCGTACTGCGGG
>CAZTLA010000096.1:0-11432 GCA_964614365.1 uncultured Syntrophales bacterium
CGATACCAATGGCATATTTGCCTCTCGCCGTCGTTTCACCGTGAAACCGCGCGTCACGGGTAATCGCCAAATCCTGCTGAGCCAGTTGCCGCAGATACTTCTCCCCAGCCTCCCGTCCGTAGGCCTTCATCATCATAAATGCCAGCCAGGTACCCCCATTGCCGGGAATTGTGGGATCAAAGAGCGTTATTTTCCCCTTCCATTTGGGATTCAGAAGATCCGCGTACGAGGTGATTTCCCCTTCCTTTACCAGTTCGGTATTGATGGCCACGAACCTTACGTAACCGGCAATCAGCGCCAGCGCCATCTGATCTTTATCCATAAAGGGCAGAACGCCGTGGGGCCACGCTTTGCTGTCCAGCACCTCCGGCAATATTATGGATGATTTGGGCGATGCCAAAACCTTCTTCGGCTTCAAGAAGGTCAGCGTCGTTGTCTGTCCTGTGATCAGGACGTCAGCCAGAGAGAGATTGGCCGTTCGTTCCGTAAGATATCGCGGGGCTATCTCCGGCGGCTTCCCGGCTACATACTCGGCTTCGATACCGTATTTCTGTTTGAAGGCTTCGCTGACCTTTGCTTTAAAAATGGGGCCGGTCTCCCCGTAGAGAACCACTTTCCCTTCCTTCTTGGCTCCTGCCACCATCTGGTTCCATTTCGCTTGCCAGTCCGCCGGAGCGATAAGAGCCGGCGCACCCTTAGGTGCCGACACGGACCCCGCCAGGGCGCCAAAGGCGGTCCCCGCATGCACAACAAGGTACATCATGAACGCCAGAATCACGCAATATCTTTTCATGTTTACCCCCTCCTTTGTAGGGAACGGTTTGAAACCGTTCCCTACGGTTTAGAACTAAAACCGTTCCTTACTATTACTATAACAATCCCGCAAGAAAGTGCAATATGAGTGTTTTTTAAATAACGCTTCTCCTTTAAGCTTATCGTGGGGGAGACATTTTGTTTGAGGAAACTTGCAGGCAGGGGGGGCAAAAAAAGGTAGGGAACGGTGTAAAACCGTTCCCTATGGGTTCGAACCGTTCCCTACAATTGGACCAATGAACAAAATCGGAATTCCTTACTCTTCCGGCAAAATCGCAATTTCCACTCTGCGGTTCAAGGCCCTGCCGGCTTCATTTGCGTTTGTCGCCACGGGTTCCGCCGATCCGGCCCCTCCGGCGGTGACACGGGCGGGCGCTATGTTTTGATAGGCAACCAGATATTCTCGTACTTTGTTGGCTCGCTTCTCCGATAATGCCCGGTTCATGGCCGACTTGCCCTGGCTGTCGGTATGCCCCAAAACCACGACTTTGTGATTCGGGTAATCCTTTAAAAAATTTCCGATGCCATCGAGAGTTTCCCTGCCCGACGTTGTCAGATCGCTGGACGGCGTAAAAAGATTGATAACCAGAATAGTAAGAATGATCTTTTTGTCGCGAGTCGCGACAGCCACCCGTGGGATTGCGCCGACTTCGGAAAGCATGGTCTTTTCCCGCACCACGTGCGATGAAATCTGTTATTGTCCTGCGGGGACAAAGCCATCCCTTCTGTTTTTTGTCCACGCTGTTTCGTTATGTCCCGGATCGAGAGGACGTTCCTTGCCGTAGCTTACCGTGTTCACCCTTTTTTCCACCACACCCAATTCCGTCAAGTATTTTTTGGCTTCCGAAGCCCTCCGTTCGCCAAGGGCCAGATTATATTCGGGAGTCCCTCGTTCATCGCAATGGCCTTCGATCACGATCTTTACCTTTTGATTCTTGTTTAACCATTCCGCATGTTTTTTCAGAACTTCCCGCGCCTCGGCACTAAGAACATACTTATCAAAATCAAAATGAATGTCGGTCATTTCGTACAAAGTTTTTGATGACGCAACCGCCGCCGTCTCTTTCACGGCTTTTGCCGTTGAGGCAGCCTCTTTTTCTGCGCGCCCCGTTGTTTTTGCATCATCTTTTACGGCAGGCTGCTTGGGCTTGACTTCTGCGGCAGCCGTTGCTTCCTGAGGAACCGCCGCTTCTTTCAGGACCGTTTTTTTCGCGCACCCGTTGAGGAAGAACAGCGCGATAACGCAAAATGTGACGAAAGGCGTAATAATATATACTTTTTTCATAGATATTCCCTCCTTCGGTATTTTGTTCTCTTATAGGTTTTTTTATCGATAATTGTCAATTGATTTTTACACAAATTATTTGTGTTGCAATAAATAATCTTTTCCGTGTAAAATACCGAGCATTTTTGCCGAGGCTTTTGAAGGGAGCGAGCATGCCCATTAAATCTTCTGTGATTTCAGAAATCATGGATAACATCCGAAGGGTCTTCCAGGCGGTAAATGATAAGTCTAAACAGGCTGAGCGGGAAACCGGCATTACCGGACCTCAGCTCTGGGCAATCAAGCTTATTGGAGAGCTGGCCCCCGTGAGGGTATCCGACCTTGCGGCGCGCATGTACCTTAACCCTTCCACGGTGGTGGGTATCCTGGATCGTCTTGGGTCACGGGGACTTATCCAGAGGGTACGCTCGCAGGATGACAGAAGGGTGGTTATCGTTCAACTGACCGATGTGGGAAAAGAGTTGCTTGTCAAGTCGCCGGAAGTGGCCTCCGGCTTGCTTGTCGGCGGGCTTGAAGCCTTGCCCGTTAAGGAGATGAAGGCTATAGCAAACGCCCTGGAAAAGCTTGTGCACATCCTGGGCGCCCAGGAACTGCCGCCTCAATTAATTCTTTCCCCCGAGATTAATATGCCCAAGCGACGGAAGCGGAAGATTAACGCATGATGCCGCATGCTTTCTGACAGGCCTTCGGCGAGGCTTCTGTCTCGTATGCGGGTTATCGTTATCCCTTAGCTGCCGGGAGTTCGCTTCGGGACGTTTCCCCGTCATGTCTTCAAGCTTCTCTTGATGCGTTCGGCAATTTTTCGCACCTCAGCCATGACTTCCTTTTCATTGATGGTGAGAAGGCGCCGGTTTTCCATGACCGGCTTCCCGTTGATGATCACCGTGTCCACGTCGGCGCCGCCCGCGGCGTAGACGAGTTGCGAGTATTCGTGGTAGAGCGGCGTTAGATGGGGTCTGCGCATATTCAGGATGATGATGTCCGCCTTCCTGCCGGGTTCCAGGGAGCCCATAATGGTTCCCAGTCCAAGCGCCTTCGCGCCCTCACGTGTCGCCATGCGGATCACTGTTCTGGCATCCATGACGGTGGGGTCGAGACTGGCAACCTTGTGGAGTTTCGCCGCCATGTCCATCTCCCGGAACATATCGAGGTCGTTGTTGCTGGCGGGACCGTCGGTGCCCAATCCCACGGTAACGCCGGCCTTCAGCATGGCCGGGACGGGGGCGACGCCCGATCCGAGTTTCATGTTGCTCTCCGGCGTGTGTACAGTCTTGCAGCCGTGATCGTGCAGGATCCGTATATCCTCGTCATCCAGAGAAACGCAGTGGTAGGCGAGAAAGCGCTCGGTCAGATATCCCGCCTCCTTCAGGAATGCCAATACCCGTTTTGAAAATTTCCGTTCCAGTTGCCGACGCTCCTCCTGATTTTCCAGGAGGTGAAGGGCGTAGGGAAGATCGTATTCGTCTGCAATCTTTTTGGCCGCGGCGAGCAGGGGAGGGGAGCAGACATAGAGAGAGTGCGGGTGCACGACGATGTTTACCAGGGGATCGCCGGTCCACTTTTCGATCAGCGTGCGCGTGCAAGCCAAACCGTCGGCCGGCGTTGCCGCATTGGGCGAGGGAAAATCAAGCAGTCCCTCGCCGAGAAGGCAGCGCATACCCGCCTGCTTTGCCGCCCGTGCCGTCTCTTCCTCAAAGACGTACATGTCGCAAAACGTGGTTGTCCCCGACTTGATCATTTCTGCGCAGGCAAGGAGGCTTCCCCAGTACGCCAGTTCCGGATCAACATGTTTTGCTTCGAGGGGGAAGATGGTGTCGTGAAGCCAGGTCATCAGTTCCCGGTCGTCCGCTATTCCCCGGAAACAGGTCATGGCGGCATGGGTATGGCAGTTCACCAGTCCGGGCATGACGAGGCGATTGCGTGCATCGATCAGCGAACGGCCCGCGAATTGTTTTCGTATTTCCTCGCTCGTTCCCGTTTCGATGATCTCGTTGCCGTCGATTGCCAGCGCCCCGTTTTCGATCCGCGTATCCCGTTCATCCAGGGTAAGAATCGTTCCGCCGGCAATTATCGTGTCCACTTCTCTCATTCGTGCATACTCTCCGCTTCGGCAAGTTCCGATGATTCTACCATAATCCTTAACATAAACTGATGGTAAACAGCATTTTAACAAAAAATAATTTGACATAGTGACATTTTTTCGTTACAGGATAAACGTTACAGGGAGGTTAGGTTTGGTGATGTGTCGCTATTTACAATCGTCAGGAGAGAAAATGGCTAAATATTGTCGGCCTGTATGGGGGCCCGTCAGGGTTTGATCGGCTGACTCCCGTCGCGATATTCGGCGGGGCGGCGGTTCGGTCGGAACCCCTTTTATTGATTCTGCTGACGGAATAATTCCGAAAGGATTATTTTGGAGACACCGTATCATTCGCAAGTCGGTGACTTGCATCATGGCGCAGGTTCAAACCTGGCGGCGCTTACGAGCGACGTGGCGGCGAAGTGCACCCGCTGTGCCGCCTGCCGACAGGATTGCGCCTTTCTCCGGAAGTATGGAACTCCCGGCGAGGTGGCCGCATCCTATGATCCTGCCGATAAAGTATTTCAGTCCCTTCCCTTCGACTGCAGTCTCTGTCAGTTATGCGCGTCCGTTTGTCCCGTAAAACTCAAGCCCTCTGATCTCTTTCTGGAAATGCGCCGGGAAAAGATGAGGCGCGATTCCCTCGATTATCCGGAACATGCCGGCCTCCTCGCCTACGAGAAGCGCGGCGCTTCGCGGCGCTTCACCTATTACGCCATTCCCGAAAACTGCGATACCGTCTTTTTCCCCGGCTGCGCCCTGGCCGGTACGCGCTCCGAAACAACATTCAGCATCTATGACCACCTGAAACAATACATCCCCACCCTCGGCATCGTCCTCGACTGCTGCTTAAAGATTTCCCACGACCTGGGCCGTGAGGAATATTTCCACGCCATGTTCCGGGAGATGAAGGATTTCCTTGTCCGAAGCGGCGTAAAAAAAGTGATCGTTGCCTGTCCGAACTGCCACCGGATATTCGATGCCTACGGGGAGGAGCTGGAGGTGGGCACTGTTTATGAAGTCATGGATGAACACCCGCTGCCGGTTAGGGAAAAGGTGCGGGGCATGGTCACGATCCACGATCCCTGTCCGCTGCGCTTTTCTCCCGCTGTTCATGCCTCGGTCCGGAACCTTGTTGCGAAGCAGGGGCTCGCTATTGAGGAAATGCCCCATCACGGCGAAGACACGTTATGCTGCGGCGAGGGAGGATTCGTCGCCGCGTTGTCTCCCGCTTTGGCGGCGAAGTGGAAGGCGATACGGAAAGACGAGGCGGCCGGCAGGAGAATGATTGCCTATTGTGCGGGATGTACCAACCATTTGGATGGAATAACGCCCACGAGCCATATCGTCGATCTCCTCTGGGAGCCGAATGCGACGATGACCGGGAAAGTCAGGATTACAAAGGGCCTTATTACGTATCTGAACCGTCTGAGGCTGAAAAAGAAGTTGAAGCAAAGAATATCCGCGCCGGTCACGCGCGAACGAACCTTCACGGGAGACGGTACGGGGAACGGTGTGGACAAGAAAAAAGGCATGGTGAAGCGCATTCTGCTCTTGTGCGCGATCGCGGCCATGATTCTGGCCTTCAGGCTTACGGGGGCCACACGATACCTCGATCAGGAGACGCTCCGGCAAGGGATAGAGGGCTATGGCGGTCTGGCGCCGTTTATCTACATGTTGATCTATGCCCTGGCGCCCTCCCTCCTGCTGCCCGGATTGCCCCTTACCCTTGCGGGGGGCGTTCTCTTCGGCCCCTTCTGGGGCGTGCTCTATGCGATTACCGGCGCCACGATCGGGGCCTGCATCGCCTTTCTCGTGGCCCGCTACGTCGCCCGCGACTGGGTGGAAAGGAAATTGAGGAGCCCGAAGTGGCGCCGCCTTGACGAGGGTGTCGAGAAACAGGGCTGGAAGGTGGTGGCCTTTACCCGGCTCATCCCGCTCTTCCCTTTTAACCTTCTCAATTATGCCTTCGGTCTTACCCGTATCAAATTCCTCCACTATGCCGTGGCCACGTTCTTCTGCATGCTTCCCGCCTGCATTGCCTTCATCGTTTTTTCCAGTTCCCTGCTGGATCTGTTCAAGGGGAAGATATCCCGTGGCTTTGTGGCGGGGCTGGGGCTGGTAATCCTGGTCAGCCTGATTCCGTTCCTGTACAGGAGATACAAAAAGAAGAAGGGGATTCATGATCCCCTGTAAAGAAGTATTCTGCAGGTGAAAGTCGTTCGCATGCGGAAAAGAATCTTATCAAAATAAACGGAGGTACCACCATGAAGAAGTATTTTCTCATTGCCGCAGCGTTAGTCGTTTTTGCTTCCGCTCCGGCCGTTGCGGCGCCTCAGGAAAAGGCTGCCGCGGTTGTCAAGAGCGCGGCTGACGATGTCCAGTATCCGACAAAAACGAACCCCCTCGTTATCGACGGGAAAGGTAAGCGGGTGCTTATCTATACGGAAGTGCATGAGATGAATGTTCACCAATCAAATATCCACTGGGGCATCGTGTTCAAGGACGGCAAGTTTCAAGACAGGGCGATTCTGCGAGCCTATGCGAATCAGCTCGACTTTCATGACGCCCTGATCAAAATCGGCGCAAAGCCCGGAAACAACCTGATAAAGGACACCATCGGCAAATATATCGAAGGAGATGTCCTCGACGTCAAGGCGACCTGGCCGGGGCTGGGCAGGGAACTCACCCTTGATGAAATATTCCACGATCAGACAGGAAAAGGGTTTCAAATCAGGTTCGGCGGCAACCGAAAGGCCTCGGAAGAACAGCACACCGGGTGCATAACCTGTCTTGAAAGCTGCTGGATATCCATATCGAGCAACGCGCGCTATCCTCAGACGGGGGCGATCAAGCGTTTCATCGATCCCAATTCCCGGTTCAAGGGCCAGGCGGATGTGCTGCCGAGCGACGGGAACCCGGTCATCGTTCTGTACCGTGTAGCCAGCTCAAAGTAGAAAAAAGGGAGCTTCAGTAATAACGGCATTTCTGCTATATTCCCTGATAAAATCTCCCTGATGACAGGAACGCGACCTTCCTTCATTATCCAGGAGCGATGGCGAGGCAATGAACGAATTTGAACTCAGAATTCATGATATTCTTAAGGATGGACTGATATCTGCGGAGATCAGCACCCTCCAGATTAACCTCGGGAGAATCTGCAACCTGGCGTGCAGCCACTGCCACCTGGAGTGCTCACCCGGCCGTAGCGAACAGATGCCGGAAGGAGTGATGGCAAACATACTCCGCCTCGTGGAAGACAGAGACTTCCGCCGTGTGGAGATAACCGGTGGTTCCCCCGAACTCCATCCCCGCTTTCGTTTCTTCGTAGAGGCCCTCTACACTCGGGGCCATGCCGTTCAGGTGAGGACAAATCTGACGACATTGTCAGAGCCTCCCCTGTCGGAACTGATCAACCTGTTCAGGTCCTGGGGCGTATCTCTAGTCGGTTCGCTGCCGTGCTATCTGCCTGAGAATGTGGATGCCCAACGGGGGCGCGGAGTCCATGCCCGGAGTATTGCCGCGATGCGCCTCCTCAACCGGGCAGGATACGGCCTTGAGGGAGGACCGATCCTAAATCTGGTCTATAATCCCGGTGGTCCTTTTCTTCCTCCCCACCAATCCGAGCTGGAGGAAATCTACCGGGAGGAGCTCAAGAGCCGTTACGGGGTTTCCTTCAGTCATCTGCTCGTTCTGACCAATATGCCGCTCGGCAGATTCAGGCAGCAATTGGAAAAGGACGGACAGCTTGATGCATATCAGAAGATTCTCCGGGAGGCATTCAATCCCGCAACCCTTCCCCAGTTGATGTGCCGCCACCAGATCAGCATTGACTGGGACGGAACGGTATACGACTGTGATTTCAACCTTGCCCTTGCCATGCCGGTGAATCACGGCGCTCCCCCACGGATCGATGGCTTTGACCATCGGCAACTCATACACCGTCGCATCATGACGGGGAATCATTGCTTCGGATGCACGGCAGGCGCAGGGTCTTCCTGTTCGGGTGTGTTGGCAGCGTAGTTCTCCTTTGTCTGAAGCGGAACTTCAGATTGGGAAGGCGCTATTTCCCCCCGTCCCGTGACAGGAGATAGCGCATCGTTCGCGAATCGGCAAAACTGCTCTTTTCGTGCCGCGCACGGAAATCTTGCAGGTCGGGAAGGGTATCCATGTCCCGCCAGGGCGGCAGGACGGAAATGTCACATCGCGCCTGCTGGAAGATTTTTATGGTGGCGGCAAAGACGTTACCGGTGCTCCAGGGGATGTCTTCAAAAACGGCGGGCAAGAACGTGTCGGATCGAAATCCGATGAGGTAATAGCCGCCGTCATAGGCGGGACCGATCACGGCTTCACCCTGTTCCAGACGATCAAATGCTTCAGTGATGATTTCACGGGGAAGGTCGGGAGCGTCACTGCCGATGATGAGCGCCCGTTCGTAACCGTCGGCAAAGCTTGCCAGGAACGCGTTCCGCATCCGTTCTCCCAGGTCATTTCCCTTCTGGGGCAGGTATCGGTAATCGTCTCCCAGCCACTTCCTTATAAACTGTGAGGCCCTGGTCTCAGGAGGATAAACGCATACATGCAGTGCATGTCCCGCCGTTGCCATGACACCCGTCAACGTTTCCAGGATATCCAGGACGAAGTTTTTGTACAGCTCACAGGCCGTCTCTTCGCCGATGCTTTCCGCCAGGCGGGATTTTACCGGCGCGTGCTGCGGTGATTTCACGAAGAGCAAGATGCAACCATCCGTTACCGGTGTCTCAGCGGTCATTCTTCTTTTCCCCGCTTGTATAATGCCCTGCCAGTTTAGCGGGCGAAACTCCGCGAAGGTATGCTGCGATCAGGAACCAGTTTCTCAGCGTTGCATGGATGATTCCCTCTTCCTCCCATCTCCGGGCGGATGTGGCGACTGATCGGGGAATAATATGTATTTTGCCTCCCGATTGTTTGATCTGCCGCATGAGAGCCACGTCTTCCATGAGGGGAATTTCCGGATAGCCCCCCAGGTTTTGGAACACTTCCTTTCTGATAAAAATGGC
Organism: uncultured Syntrophales bacterium; assembly: GCA_964614365.1. Taxonomy (GTDB): domain Bacteria; phylum Desulfobacterota; class Syntrophia; order Syntrophales; family JACQWR01; genus JACQWR01. The sequence goes on from CAZTLA010000096.1 coordinate 9,218, forward strand.
CTGGTCGCCATAGGGGATGCGGGTGAGGCGCGAACGCATGGAGGCCGCTGCCGCGATGAGCCGGTAAATCCAGCGGCAGGAGTCGATGCCGAGGTCAAATGCCCCGCCCGCATACATCCCGTTGCTCATGACCAGGTCTATCAGCGTCAGGGCGTCGGCGGGCAGATGCGTGTCCGCGTGAAGAAAGAGAAGGATATCGCCGGAGGCCTCCGATGCCCCGGTATTCATCTGCCGGGCGCGCCCCGGCGGACAGGACAAACGAAGCGCCGTTCCGTCCGTGAGGGCATTGAGCGTATCTCCCGCTGCACTGCCGTCCACGACAATCAGTTCGCTTTCTTCAGCATGTTCCAGTTCCCGCAGATGGCCTATGAGGTCGTTGATGCCGAAGCTTTCGTGCAGAACGGGAATAATGATGGAGAACCGTTTGTTCATTTGGTTATACATAATTGAAGATTCACCGCCGTATGCTCAAGGAAAACTTCAATCTCCTTGACAGAGCGTTTCTATTTTCTGTATATCTATCATGAGTCTGAATGATTTTCTATACCGAAGCTCGACGACGCAGGACAGGAAAAACAGACAAGATCGGAAAGGAGCGTCTTACCATGTGCGAAGCAAGCGACGAGGCGGTAGCCGGAACATTACTTGACCATCCCATGCTCGAGATAAAGTCCATCGACGACCTGATGCCCTATGCGCGGGAGATTTGCAGCCAGGAGGAAGTACGGCGGACGGCGCCGGGTTTTGTGGGATATGGCGCAACCAAACCGGGAGACAAAGTCCTGATTGCCGTGGATACCCATTACGACCGTCGGGTGGTGGAATCCCTGGCATGCGGCCTCCGTGAGAAGGGCGCCAAGGTTGACGTTCTCTGGGTTGAAGTGGAACCGGACCGGGAATTCAACAACACCGATGAAGTAAGGGTGATCATGCGCCGCGAACCCTGGGAGCGCAAACCCCGACGCTGGGAAGGCATCCCCTGGGTGGAAGAACTTGCGGCGAAAGAGGGCTATGATCTGCTGGTCCATGGCAAGGGGGGCGGCATTCCCAAAACGGATCATCGCTATGAGGCAATCCCCTGGCTCCAGGTAAGCCAGTTCGCCACTCCGGCCACGGTTTATCCCCGCGACCTTCACACGCTCATCAACCTCAAGAGCTGGAACTACTTCTTTGAAGCCGGCCGCGGCGGCACAGTGCGTCTCACCGATCCCGAGGGGACCGACATGACGTATACGCTGTTACCGGATTATTTCGACGGCACCCGGCGGGGCTATACCGAGGTGCCCTGGTGGGGGCATCTGCTGGCGCACGGACCCACGCCGATACTGCGTGAAGAGGATGCCACGGGCGTTTTCGCCGGCACTACCAGCCATTTCCAGAAACCCTTTGAACGCATCCAACTGGAGGTCGAGAAGGGACGTCTGGAACGCATTATCGGCGGCGGTGAATACGGCGACAACTGGCGCGCCCTGCAGGAAGAGACAAAGAAGGTAAAGTATCCGTGCTTCCCGCGCGAGGGTCTCTTCTGGCTGTGGGAAATCGCCATCGGCACGAATCCCAAGATCAGCCGCCCCGACAATATCAATATGCTCTCCTCGGGCGGCTTCGAATGGGAACGCCGGCGGGCGGGCATCATCCACATCGGCATGGGAACCCGCTGGCGGGGCTCCGAAGAACGCTGGGCAGGCGAGCAGGGCATCCTTTACGGACACCTGCACGTGCACCTGTTCTTTCCCACCCTGATCATCGAAACGAAAGACGGCAAGGATATCCCCGTCATCGAACACGGCCATCTGAAAGCCCTCGACGACCCAGAGGTGCGCGACATGGCCGCCAAATACGGGGATCCGGATCAGATACTCAACACGGACTGGCAGCCCGGCATTCCCGGCATCGATCGCTGCGGCTGTTACGATGATTATGCCAAGAATCCCTCCCACTATATTTATGGGCACGATCATGAAGGTGGCTGCTGCTGATAGCGGCGGTCATCTTCCCCCTGGTTGCTAAAAGAGGCGCTTTTTGCGAAGCGCCTCCTTACTCCTGTTCCTGCTCTTTCCCTGCTGGTTCAGGCTTGACGACTTCGTAAAAAGTCGAAAATCGCCCCTTTTTGTCATTCCCGCGCAGGCGGGAATCCAGTATTTTCAGGATGTTCCCAGGGTACTAGACATAATGGCTGACAGTTGAAAAAGCGACCTGCTCCTTATCAACGTGG
>CAZTLA010000097.1:0-11405 GCA_964614365.1 uncultured Syntrophales bacterium
TTCACCAGTTGAAGCGGAGTGACCAGGTTGAACCCCTGACCGATCGCGATGGAAAGGCTCTCACCCATCTGCCAGGGTTCCCGGAACCTCTCGATCTTCCACTTCTTCGTGGGAATGAGACCGCTTTTCTCGCGGGGCAGGTCTATGCCCGTGGGCACGCCGAGACCAAAGCTGCGGGCATACGCGGCGATTTTGTCGGGCCCGAGCAGCCTTCCCAGGTTATAAAAATATACGTCGCAGGACTCAACGATGGCGCGGTGGAGACTTACGGTACCGTGGCCCTTCTTCTGCCAGCAACGGTAAGCCCTGTTGCCGAACTCGAAAGCGCCCGTGCACAAAAACTTGGTGTCGGGGGTGATCAATCCTTCCTGAAGCGCCGCCGCCGCCACGAACAGCTTGTAGGTGGAGCCCGGCGGGTACTGTCCGGAGACGGCCCTGTTCTCGAGCGGATGAAACGGGTCGGTGGAAAGCTTCGCCCAATTATCGGAGGTAATTCCGCCATTGAACAGGTTGGGATCAAAGGATGGGGAACTTGCAAGGACGAGAACGGACCCGTCTCGCGGATCCATGGCGACAACGGAACCGGGTCTTCCCTCAAGGGCATCCCAGGCGGTTTTCTGCAAGAGCGAATCCAGGGTCAGCACCACATTGTGCCCGGAAACGGGATCTATCTTGCCGAGCACCTTTACCCGTTTGCCCACGACGTTTACTTCCACCTGTTCGAAGCCGCTTTTCCCCCGCACGTACTCGTCCAGATATTTTTCTATGCCGTATTTACCCACTATGTCTCCGGCAGTGTAGAATCCGGCATTATCCTTTTCCAGTTCTTCCTTGCTGATTTCCCCGGTATACCCGATGACCTGGGCCGTCATGTCCCCCCCGAGATACTTGCGGACGGGAACCACCTCCACGCTTACCCCGGGCAAATCCAGGGCATGGGTCTCTACGGCTGCCAGTTTTTCCCGACTCACGTTTTTTTCGAGTTTTATCGAAACAAAGTGTCTGCTTCTCTCCAACAGGGCGAGATCGACGGAAAAAGGCACCGTCGTCTTCGACAGTTTTTTCATGTTCTTTACCACATCGGCGATGTCCTGGTCCCGACCCGGTACGAACAAAATGTCAAAAGAGGGCTGGTTATCTACCAGGACGATACCCTTGGCGTCCATGATGAGCCCCCGCAGGGGTTTGATCTTGCGCAGGCGGACGCTGTTGTTTTCCGACCGCTGCCGCAGTTCGTCTCCCTTGACAACTTGCAGATACCACAACCGCGCTACGAGCAGAGACACGGCAACGAGCACAATCACGAACATCGTTTTAAATTTCTGCCTGAACTCAACAGGATCATGCCCGTTCAGCGGAGTCTGTATGTTCAACATTCAGCGCAACCTCCACCCTGCGAAGAAATTCAAAAAGCGCGGGGCTCAGAATACCTGCCGCCAGCGCCTGCGGCAGGAAAACGTTCGCCATATCATGCACCATGTTCACCCCGTATATAAGCCCGAAAAAGAAAATGATCAAGATGCCTTCCACAAGAGAACAGATGAACGTAAAAATGGCGATAAACGCAAACTTTTCTGCGTAAACCCGCAAGGAAAAAAGCGCCGAGATGATGAATATGATACCATAGAGCAGGGTAAAAAGACCGGAAATAGTACCCGTAAGGCTGTCGAGAATAAAACCCAGGATAAAGCTGATGATGGCGCCTTCAACGAATCTCAGGTAAAACCCGGCGTAGATGACCAGCGCCAGGGACAACTCCACGCCCATTTTTCCGGAAAAAATAATATCCGGCGCCGTTACCTGGAAAACGACCAGCAGCAAGGCGAACAGGAGGAAAACAAGACCGCGTTTCAATGCTCCTCATCCTTCCCGATCAAATAAACGACCACTTCTTCAAGTTTGGCGAAATCAGCGGAAGGAGCCACTTCGATCTTCTGAAACAGATCGGCGTCCTTTTTACTGATCCCCGTTACAACGCCAAGGAGCAGCCCCTTGGGGAAAATCCCCCCCACCCCGGAGGAAAGAACGGCGTCACCCCTTTTCACATCCTCCATCTTATGCACGTACTTGAGGTTGCAAACCGCCGGCCCGTACCCCTGAAGGATCCCCTGCGCCCTGTTACTCTGAACAAGGGCATCGATGTTGCTGTTCTCGTCGGTGATAAGCAGTACCTTGGAAACGTTCCACGAGGCCTCAATAATCCTGCCCACAACTGCCTGGGAAGAAACGACGGGCAATCCGGCCCTCAACCCCTGGGCCGTTCCTTTGTTGATCAGGATCGTTCTGAATGCGGATAACTGATTCCTTCCCACCACATTAGCCGCAACGGTGGAATAGGTTATCCCTTCCCGGAGTTCGAGTATTTTCCGCAGGCGCCGTCCTTCCTGGTACCCTTCCTGGTATTGGATGACACGCCCCAGGAGCTGCGCGTTTTTCTTCTTTAAGTTCCTGTTTTCTTCCTCAAGCCCCACGAGGAAAAGATACCTCTTCCAGAGGTCCCCCAGTTCCCTGATCGAAACGTTCACCGTTTCTTCCAGAGGGGCCACCGTCGCCAGTACCAACTTCCGGAAAAAACCGGACTCCCGGGGACGTTTCACGCTGTAGGAAATCATGATAAAGGAAAAAATGATGAGAAGGGCGGCTATAATGAGTATCCGGTATTTCTTGGGAAGCAACATCTCTCGCCCATCAGGGTATGGATAAAGTCCCCGCACGGGGCAGCGGCTGTTTTGCCGTGACACTATTCACTCACGGGGCGAATCGGGGTTCCTGTTCTTATACCTGGAACGTAACTTCCTTCAGCACGTCGAGCTGGTCCAAAGCCATGCCTGCTCCCCTGGCCACGGTTGAAAGCGGATCGTCTGCAATGGTGATCGGGAGCCCCGTTTCCTCCCGGATAAGAATGTCGATGTTCCTGAGCAGGGCGCCGCCGCCCGTCAGCACAATGCCCCGGTCCACGATGTCGCCTGCCAGTTCCGGCGGCGCATTTTCCAAGGCATCCTTGATGGCATCCACAATCAGACTCACGGGTTCCTGAATGGCTTCGCGCACTTCCTCGGAATTGATTTCTATGATCTTTGGGATGCCCGAGATAAGGTCTCTTCCCCTCACATCAACCATCCGCAGTTCCGTATCGGGATAGGCACAGCCTATGGTCGTTTTTATGATCTCGGCGGATCGTTCCCCGATGAGGAGACTGTATTTCCTCTTCATGTACTGCACGATTTCTTCATCTATCTTGTCGCCTGCAATCCGGACGGATTTTGCATAGACAATGCCGGCCAGCGATATGACGGCAACCTCCGTCGTTCCGCCTCCGATATCCACAACCATGGAACTGATAGGTTCCGATATGGGCAAGCCGGCGCCGATGGCTGCCGCCATCGGCTCTTCAATGAGATATATCTCCCGGGCGCCGGCTGATTCCACGGTCTCCCTGACGGCCCTTCGTTCAACCTGCGTAATCCCCGATGGCACGGAAACGATTATGCGGGGGCGCACCAGCGCCCGACGGTTGTGGACGCTCAGGATGAAATGCCTGAGCATTGCTTCCGTAATGTCGAAATCCGCAATCACCCCATCCCGCATGGGCCGGATGGCCACAATGTTCCCCGGTGTTCTGCCCAGCATCTTTTTTGCTTCCGTCCCCACGGCCAGAACCTTTTTCATGCCCCGCAAATCCTTGTGGACGGCGACCACCGACGGCTCATTCAGAACAATGCCCTTCCCCTTTACATAAACCAGCGTATTTGCCGTCCCCAGATCTATCGCCAGATCGTTGGAAAATTTCCCCAAAATAAAATCAAAAAGCAAAGTTGTTCCTCCTTAACGATTATTTTACCGGGCGCAGATACCGCAACTCCGCCAGCGCTGCGGACAATGCGCTCGCTGTCGGATTCGCGTTCCCGTCAAAGTGGTTCCCTATACCGTATTTCCTGGTGCTAATCAATTCATTTTTCAAAAAAATATTGCATTTTGGGGGATACTATACTACTAAATCCCTCCGTTCTAAGAAGACTTTTTGCCAAACAGGAAACAGGAAAGGAAGCACGCCATGCTCAACCACATGAGAAAACATGCCCGGAGTTGGGTGGTAAAAGTTCTGCTGGGCATCATCATCGTTGTTTTCATCTTCTATTTCGGCTCCTTAAGCGGGAGGCATAAAACGGAAACGGTGGCCCTGGTCAACGGCAAGGCCATCGGCAACGTGGAATTCCAGAAAGAATACGAAGCTCTCCTCGACAATTACCGTCAAAAGTCGGGAGGGAACCTGTCCCCGGAAGTTCTCAAGGGATTGAATCTCAAACAGCAGGCCCTGGATAACCTGGTCAACGGAGAAATTATCATGCAGAAGGCGGCCCAGCTCGGCATAGAAGTAACCGATGAGGAGGTCAGGGAATTCATCCTGTCATACCCTGCCTTCCAGGGGAACGGCGCCTTTGACGAACGGCTCTACCGCCAAACGCTGCAATTAAACAGGCTATCCCCGGAGAGTTTCGAGGCCGCACAGAAACGGATGATAACAACGGCAAAACTGGCATACCTGATCCAGGATGCCGTCAAGGTTTCCGACGAAGAGGCCTTCGATCTTTACCGGCTTCAGAATGAACAGATAAACGTCTCCTTCCTGCAGTTTTCCCCTGCCGACTTCCGGGGGACCGCGACCCCGTCGACCGCCGATCTTGATGCCTTTCTGAAGGAGAAAAGCGCCGAGTTCCGCGTGCCGGAGCAGGTCCGCATCAGTTACCTCACGTTTTCGGCCGACAATTCTTCCGCGGCCGTGAAAGTGACTGATGGCGACATCAATGAGTATTACGAACGCAACAAGGGTCAGTGGACCAAGGGGGGAAAGACCGCTCCCCTTTCCGAAGTGAAGGACAAGATCGTCGGAGAACTGAGGCGGATGGGCGGTATGCGTGAGGCATCCGAAGCCGCAAAGAAAGCCCACGACACCATCTATCAGGAGGAAAATTTTGAAGCATACGCGGCAAAAAACAACGTGAAGATCCGCACCACGGATTTCTTCAACGCAAAGAACCCGCCTCCGGAATTCAAACGGATCGGCAACTTCGCCCCAAGCGTTTTCACGCTCAAGAACAATGAGGTCAGCGGCATATTGAAGGACGAAGGGACATGCTATCTTGTCAAGCTTACGGAGAGGAAAGCGGCATATACACCGGCCCTAAAAGAAATTGCACCGGACGTGGAGCGGCTCTACCGGGAACGAGAGGCCGTCCGTCTCGCCGGACGGGCCGCCGAAGAAGCCCTTGGGCGTCTGAAGAAAGGCGAAGCGATGGAAAAAATAGCGGCAGAGAAGGGGCTTAAACTCTCTGAAACAGGGTTTTTCCTGCCTGGTTCCGCCGTACCGAAATTAGGATATTCCCCGGCCATGAGCTCCGCCCTTTTCCAGATATCGGAAAAAAATCCCTATCCGGACAGTGCGCCGGATTTGGGTGGCAGTTTCACGATCATCAAGTTCAAAGAAAGGAAAAAAGCCGAGGGCAGCGACTTTGCGGCGAAGAAGGCAGCCATGCAATATGTCCTCAGGGAAGCGGGCAAAGGCGAGATAATGAAATCATGGCTGCGGGGCAACAAGGCCGCGATGATAAAGGCCGGCGCCCTTACGCTGGCAAAGGACGGCACGGACTTGGAACGGTAGCTTCACGTTATGAACTCGAATCTCTTCGCCTCAAAAAGGCTGAGGCAGGCATTCACGGCGTTCGCGTCATAAAGGAGCCCCTTCTTCTCCCGTATTTCTCCCAGAGCCACCTCTATTCCCAAGGCGGCACGATAGGGACGGCGCGAGGCTATGGCCTCCACGACATCGGCCACCGCCACGATCCTCGCCTCGGGAATAATATCCTCGCCCGATAGCCTCTGCGGATAACCGGAACCGTTTACCCGCTCATGGTGCTGAAAAACAATCTGGGCGATCGGCCAGGGGAATTTCACCTCTTTGAGAATTTCATACCCCGTCTGGGAGTGGGTCTTAATCAGGTCGAACTCCATGTTCGACAACTTGGTGGGTTTGCTCAGGATCTCTGCAGGTATGTTTATCTTGCCCAGATCGTGTATAACTCCCGCCATTCCTATCCCGGCGATCGCACTGTCCGCCAGTCCCATTTCACGTGCGATGGCAACTGCCAGATCTGCCACTCTCCGCTGATGGCCGGCAGTGTAAGGATCCCTCCTTTCCACGGTCAGCGCCATGGCATGGATTGTTCCCTCAAAGGCTTTCTGTAGTGTCTCAAAACTACGTTGACGTTCTATGTCTCGAATCTTGCGCTGGGAGATATCATGCATAATGCCGGTCGTTCCTATCTCGGCGCCCAGATTGGTTACTGACATCTCCACATCCACCACCTGCCCGTCCTTGGTCAGTCTCTGCGTCTCCCAGTTGCGCACGAGACCCTTACCGCTCACCTCATCCATCATCTTTTTTGCTGTCGCCCGTTCCTGCTCCGGAATTATGAACTCCACCGATTTGCCGATGATATCTTCCTTGGTGTAACCGAGAAGATGTTCCGCACCCGCACTCCAGATGGTGATATTCTGCTCGGAATTAACGGATACAATTGCGTCCGCCGACATCTCCAAGATGCTGCGGAAGTGGTGTTCGGAACGTTCCAGTTTCCGGTTGGTACGCTCCAACTTCGCCACCTTCTCTTCGAGCTTCCTGAGAAGAATTCCCGCGTAGTCGCTCAGAATATCCTCCTGACTCCGGGTCTGCGCGGAAAGGTTCGGCTGCCGTTCCGCCCGGCAATCTTCCAAGACTCCCTCCACCGTCGCGAGAATCGTTTTGCAATCGGCCGGTTTCCTGATGAACCGCTGCACCCCCATGTTCGAAGCCAATTCCTCGGCCTTCTGATCCATATAGGTGCCCGTATAAAAGATAAAGGGGATGTCTTTCAGAAGCTCATCTTTCCTGCACTCGCGGCACAGCGTATAGCCGTCCATCACGGGCATGAAAATATCGGAGATGATCATATCCGGCGGATTGCATCTGGCTTTCTCCAGCGCCTCGGCGCCATTGGCTACCGCTATTGCCTCATAACCTTGCTTTTCCATGAGCAACTGCAACATCTCCCGGTTCTGCTTATCGTCATCAACCGTCAATATTTTTATCATATTCCACCCCTCTCCCTGTTATCGGCATTTCTGAACTGTTCTTTAGGTATTTATGGAAATTATTTCCGGCGCATGTGATTGGCGTTAATCAGGAAAACATGAACGATACTATTGAGTTCCATCCGTATGCACCAGGTCAATAACCGTCACCTCGGGCGGTGAGAGAAATCGGATGGGGGGACCCCAGGTACCGGTGCCTTTGCTTGCATAGAGAGAAGAACGGGGAGAAAGGCTGAAGAAACCTCCCTGTTTGGGGAAAAACAGCCGCGTCACGAAATTGAAGGGAAAAATCTGACCTTTATGGGTGTGTCCGGACAACTGCAAATCGAACTTGTCCAAGGTCTTACGGGACACCCGGGGCTGGTGCTTGAGAAAGACCGTAAAATAGCCGGAGGGCAGCCTGGAAAGCATTGTTTCCTCCTCGTCTTCCCGGTATGTATGGGGGTCGCGACTTACCGGATCGTCCACGCCGGCAATGTTGATCATTCCGCCGACCGTCATGCCCTGCCCCCTGAGTACCGTGAAGTCCGCAGCACGGGTTAAAGACAGCGACCGATCGAGGCCGGCATAGAATTCGTGGTTGCCCGTCACGGCAAATTTGCCGTACGGGGGTTCTATTTTTCTGAACGATTCCATGTAACGGGCAAAATCGTCGCCCTGTCCGTCCACCAGGTCACCGGTGGAGACCAGGATGTCGGGGGCCGCCTCCCTGATCAGCGCCGTTATTTTTTCCAGGCGTTCATCCCCCACCATTACCCCGATATGGACATCGGTAATCTGGACGATCCTGATTTTGCCCGGGACTGCGGGGATGCGGCTGCTCCTGATCGTTACGGTCTCCGTACGGATGTTCCTCGCCTCGAACCAGCCGTATATGGCAATGCCCAGAGAAAGAAGAAGCGAAATCGTGAACATACGGCCAGGTGAAGAAAAAAAGTGCGTAAAATCACGCTGAAGAATGAAACCGGCGGCAGAAAACAGCAGGCGACAGAAATCGAAGGCGAGGGAAATGCAAACGAACAGGAACAGTATGCCCATCCAGGTATAACCGGCATAGGCAAAAACCCGCGTGAGGAGGGGAAACCCGTAACGCTCCGCCGCGCGCACCAAAAAGGGAGCAAGAAGCATGAGGATGAGAAAAACGATCAACCAGAACTGGGACGCCGGGGCAAGGCTGAGCGCCCTTTCGATTTTCCGAAAGGCATACGCATGAAAAGCGCCATAGACAAACAGAATAACAAGAAAAAAAGGTATCATTCCACCCTCAGTTTGTGCAGCCCCCGAAGGATCTTCTCCGGCGTGAACGGCGTACTGAAGAGCCTCACTCCCACGGCATCGTAGATCGCGTTGGCAATAGCGCCCAGGATGGCGGAAACATAACCCTCCCCCACCTCCTTGGTGCGGTAGGGCGCATCCTTCCGGTACGATTCCGTAATGATGTCGATATGCTCGGAAACCGCCATACTGTGGGCATTAGGCATCCGGTAATCGAGCCAGCTTGGGTTCAACGTCCGGCCCTCCTGCATCAATACCTCCTCCAGGAAGGCGTGCCCCAGGGCCATGGACACCTGGCCGTCGATCTGACCCTCCACGAGCAGGGGATTGAGGGGAAAGCCGCAGTCATGCGCCGTAACCGCCCGGAGGAGCCGGGCGTGGCCCGTCTCCGTATCCACCTCCACCTCGGCAACCTGGACGCCGAAGGCGTAGTTCTCGCTCCACCGGCCTTTCGTGGTTGCAAGACTGGGATGGGTGGGTTCATCGCGCATGGTCCGCCAGTGTCCCTCGCCGATGATCGAGTCGCCGCGGCGCTTGCGGACGGAAGCCTCCACGAGCTGCCGGTAGGCAAGGCTGCGTTCGGGCGCATGGGCAACGCGGACGGCCTGCCGGACCAGCTCAAGTTCACTCACCGGCGCCCCCAGTTCTCCGGCGGCGATGTCCATCAGCTTCCTGCGGACGCCGGTTGCCGCCACACGGGCGGCATTTCCTGTAACGTAGGCACAGCCGCTGATCCAGGCGCCGATGTCCACGGGCGTCGTCTCCGTATCCGCGGCAATGACCTGGATTTCTTCCACCGGTATCTTCAGTTCCTCGGCCACGATCTGGCACAGGATGGTCTCCGCGCCCTGGCCGATCTCGACGGCGCCCGTAAGGAGGGTCGCCCCGCCGTCCTCGCCCATCTTCACCACGACGGAAGAACTGTTGGGGTAGATGAGGGAGCCGCCGAAATAGGAACTCACTCCCATCCCGATGCCTCTTTTCAAGGAACCGCCCTTCGCCGACACCGCTGCCGCCGCCCTCGCTACCGGGGGTTGAGACCGCCCGCGGCCGTCCTTCCCGCCATGGTTCCCGCCGTATTTCTCGAGAAACCGGGTATGCTCTGCCGCTTTTTCGATGCACTGCGTAAGGCCGCAGTTGTGCACGTTGTCGCCGTTGGGAAGCTTCTCGCCTGACTGGCGGGCGTTTCTCATCCGTATCTCCACGGGATCGATCCCCAGTTCCCGGGCGATCATGTCCATTTGCGATTCCACGGCAAAGCGCACCTGGGGCGCGCCATGACCGCGCTGCGGAGTGCGGATCGGATTGTTCGTGTACACGGCATACCCCTCGTACTTCAGATTCGGAAGGCGGTAGGGAAGCATGATGAAGCCCCAGGCCAGAAAGATGACCACCACTCCGCTTCCCCGGTAGGCGCCGCAATTGTTAATCGTCCTGATCTTCTGGGCCACCAGAGTGCCGTCTTTTTTCACCCCCGTCTTTATTTCCAGGATCAGGGGCTGGCCGTGGCGGTAGGCCGTAAATACCTCCTCGCGGGAGGCTTCGATTCTGACGGGGCGGCCGGATTTCATGGACAGGAGCGCCGCGCAGAACTCGTGGGAAAAAAGATCGATCTTGCCGCCGAAGGCCCCGCCCACCCAGGCCTTGCGTACGCGAACGGCGGAAAAGGGCAGGCCCAGCGTCCGTGCCAGTTTCGCCCGTTTGATGAAGGGTCCCTGGGAGGACGTCCAGATATCGAGCCTGCCGCCGGACTCGAAGCCGGCCACCGTCGCCTGGGGTTCCAGATAGCCGTGCGTCCTCAAATGGCTCTCGAAGCGGTCCTGACGCACGTAGTCGGACATCTCGAAGCCCAGTTCCACGTCCCCCCACGCCGATTCCGTTTTGCCCGCGATGTTGGAGAAGGGCTCCTTCACCAGGGGGTGGCTGGGATGGATCTCGGGCGCCCCCGGCTGCATGGCCTCTTCGGGATCAAAGACGGCGGGAAGGGGTTCGTAATCCACACGGATCAGGCCGAGCGCCTCTTGGGCAATGTAGGCGTCCGTGGCCGCTACTGCAGCCACCTCTTCCCCCACGAAACGCACGCGGTCCGTCGCCAGCGCGTCCTGGTCGGCCGGATACCGCGGCGTCTCGACGAATCCGTGTTTGACACCCGCCGTGTCGGCGGCGGTGATCACTGCCTTGACGCCCGGCAGGCGCTTCGCCTGCGAGGTATCGATGTTCAGGATGCGGGCATGGGGATGAGGACTGCGAAGGATGCCGCCCACGAGCATACCCGGCAGCCGGATATCCACCGTATAGCGGGCGCGCCCCGTGACCTTCTCCGGCCCGTCCTTGCGCGGAACACGCTGCCCTACGTAATCCAGTTTGTTTTCCATAGATCCACCCACCGCCGGTAGATTAACAGATTGGTAAAAAAGTCATTTTAGGCCCCACCGGGTCATTCCCGTGAAAACGGGAATCCAGGTATTTTAGTGGGTTCCTGGATACCCGCCTCCGCGGGTATGACAATTCTCATACAGCCGGCGACTTCATACTCAAGCGCAACACCGCAGTAACCTGCCCCGGCGAAAGCCGGGGGCCTTTTTCCGAAGACATCACTTTTGATTCGTGCGTTCCGCCGCCAGTTTGACCGCCTCGACGATTTTGTTGTACCCCGTACAACGGCAGAGGTTTCCCTCCAGACCTTTCTTGATATCCGCCTCGGAGGGACGGCGGTTCTCTTCCAGCAGGGCCGTGGCCGACAATACCATACCGGGAGTACAGAACCCGCACTGGATGGCTCCGCTGTCCTGGAAGGCCTGCTGCACAGGACTGAGACGCCCATCGACGGAAATCCCCTCGATGGTTGTTATCTCCTGCCCGTGGCATTCCATGGCCAGGACAAGGCAGGACAGGACCGGCCGGCCGCCCACGAGAACGGTGCAGGAGCCGCACTCGCCGGTGCCGCAGCCCTCCTTCGTGCCCGTGAGGTCCAGTTGCTGCCTCAGCACCTCCAGCAGCGT
>CAZTLA010000098.1:0-11372 GCA_964614365.1 uncultured Syntrophales bacterium
CACCACAATAGCCAGCGGCATGGGTTTGCCGCTCTTAAAGTACTTGTCCCGGTGAACGCGGCCGTGTTTTCCCGGCGAGATATAGAAGGCAACGGTCTTCTTATCGTGCACCATGACGCGGTAGGTTCCGAGGTTCACCCAGCCTTCATCGGGATCCTGGGTAATATCATAGCTTCCCGTACCGATGTAGCGCCCCCCGTCGTTCTCATGCCAGAAGGGAGTCGGAAAAGAGAGGACATTAATATCCTTGCCCGTTTTCACATTTTCCGTTACCGGGCCTTTGTCCACGACTTTATAGGGGATCGGTTTCGCTTCCTGAAACGCCTTAAGAAAGGCGTTGGAAAGTTCGACGCGGGAAAGGTCCGTGGGGAACCCCAGCGTCATGTTCATCCGCTTGGCGCCGAAGAAGTTGGTCAGAACCCGGTGTCCCTTCGGGTATCCCGGAATCTTGTCGAACAGTGCGGCGGGAGCGGGATCGGAGGCATGAAGAAGTTCCGTCGCCATGCCGATGTCCTCCTGCCAGCTCGCCTTTTCCACATCCTTCACTTCGCCCAGTTTGCGGGCCTGATCCAGCCAGCCCCGTAAATCATCGTAAAGAAATTTTTGTTTCATTGTTTTTCTCCTTCATGACAAATTTTTGATAATCACGGTTATCTATTGTGCCGCTTTCCGTTCGCCGGACGGCGCTTCAGGGAATGCCCGCCGGGTCAATCCCAAAAAATGCCCTGTTTGCGCCCCTTTTCCATAAAGTACGTCCAGCTCTTCTGAATGCTCGTGGGCCTGAACGTACTGGCCGCCGCTCTTTGTATCTCTTCTGCAGGAAGGGCGATCGGCTCTCCTATTGCGGATGCTTCCACCACCAGCCGGGCGTTTTCCTCCAGGTGCAAAGCGGCCAGGAAAACCGCTTCCACAGAGGCCTCGGCTACCACCGCCCCGTGACCCTTCATCACCACCGCTCTTCCCGCGCCGAGGATATCGGCCATGCGGTTCGCCTGCGTGAAGTTCACGATCTTTTCCGAATCGGGATAGAGGGGAACCACGGACCCAAAGATACTGCCGTGATGGCATACCGTTACCAGTTCCCTGCCCACGATGCCCGGTATGATCGCATAATGAGGATGGATGTGAATAACGCTGTTGACGTCTTCCCGCTTTTGATAAACGGCGGCGTGAATGGGAGTTTCTTCGGGGATTTTTCCCTTCGGTACATTCTTCCCCTCGATATCCACTTCGATCATATCCCCCGGCGCGACTTCGCTTCTGGCCCTGCTTACGGGGTGAATGAAAAAAGTCTTGCCGCCGGGAACACGGCCGGAAATATGCCCGGAATAATCAAGCAAGCCCACCATCTCCAACATGCGGCAGGCGCGCGCCAATGTCTCTTTCAACTCCTTTTCCTGTTCCATCCATCCCTCTCGTTTTCAGACCCTCAATATGCCCTTCGACCGTTCTTCCCCGGTCACCGCCTCGGTCGCCGACTGATCACCGGCCGCCGGGAAGTCATGGGCGGCAGACAGGTCTTCAATAAAATAGAACTGCCGTTAATGACGATAAAGCGTTTCGCTGCTTCCTGTCTATTTCTGTATTTTATGGCACTGAGCTGTTCGGAAAAACGAATCGGTGCGAAGTGTTCGTTACCAAGATGAAATTCGGCGGTTGTCCTTCGATCACTTCTTACGTACCTGTTTCCGGCCAGGCGGGATCTCCACAAGGAATTTTCTCATCGTCCTGTTCATCCCACCGGCCCGACGGAACATGCCAAAGTCCCCCTCTCTTTTACCTATCCCACAATCTTAGCTACATTGCGGCTTATAATATCCCCGGGTTTTTGTCAACCACTTTTCCTCTGCCAAAACAGACCACCCGAGGACCGGCCCCTTTCCGCAGCGCTCCGTGGCGCAGAGCCGCACCCGGAATCTATGTTTGACAGGAAGGACAAAAATAGGTGCCCCGGCCGACCAGTTTCCCTCGCAAGATATCGGCCCGGCAGCGGCGGCAGGGCTCACCCTCTCGGGCGTACACCAGGAGATAGTCCTGGTACTCTCCCCTGGCATCGAACAAATCCCGCCAGTCCGACACCGTGGTGCCCCGACAGGCAATGGCTTTCCTGACGATCGAGCGGGTGGTCTTTTTCACTTCCCGCCACTCGGCGGAAGTGATGCTGCCCGTCTCCCGCCAGGGATTTATTGCCGCCCCGTGCAGTATCTCACAGGCATAGATGTTGCCGATGCCGCCGATGATCCGTTGATCCATGAGGAACGATTTCACGGGACGCCGTTTCTGCCGTGCCGCCGTCCGCAGCAGGGACAAAGGAAAATCACCGAGGGGGTCCATTGCCGCGGGAACAACCCCGGCCGTTGTTTTCTGAACGCGCACCGTGGCAAAACGCCGGGAATCCACAAGGATAAGTTCGCCGATTGAAAAAGACATCAGGAAACGACTGTAGGGAAGTGGCGCACGGGAGGCCTCCCGCCAACGGAAACCGCCCGTCATCCGCAGGTGAATCTCCAGTGTTAGCGCATGGTCAAACTCCATCAACAGGCTCTTGCCGCGGCGAACCACGGAAGAGACCCTCCGGCCCGCAAGCGATGGGATAACGCCGAGCTTGGAATCCATGACCCGGCTCTCCAGGATTTCCGCGCCCACGATTACACGCTGCAGCTGCAGGCAAAGTGTCTCTACTTCAGGAAGTTCCGGCATCCGCCCGTTTCCGTATCATCGTATCATTAAAGGGGGGATTGTATCCCGGTCGGATTTCCTGTCAAGGGAAAGTTAGTTATATTTTTTTCATTTTTTATAAAAAAGATGTTGACAGAGGCGTACAAGAAGTGTAAAGCGGAAAAAACACGATAGCGGATGTAACTGCCCGTTCCCGCTTGAGGAACCAGGCAGGACGGGACCCGGGAAAAAAGCGATTTGTCACAGCCCGCAAAGCGGGTGTACTCAACGGTACGAAGGAGGCGCAACATGGAAAGTGAATCTCTTTTCAATGAGGAGGTGGAACCTCCAGGTAGTTTGACCGCTCTTATCGGTCCTGAACAGCAAACGCAAAATAGCTTCCCTCCTTATAAGACTTCTTCCCACCTGTATCTGGCCAAGCCGGCCCGTAGCGTATTTCCCTTTAAAGACAGCCCAAGGGCAAAGGCCTTCCGCAAACGTTTTTTCCCGGATATTTCCCGCATTGAGTGGTACGACTGGCGCTGGCAGTTTCGCAACCGGATCCGGGACGCCGGCGCCTTGTCACAGATGATTGACCTTTCAGAAAACGAACACAACGCCCTGCTTCACCACTCCGGTAAAATTCCTCTTTCCATAACCCCCTATTATGCAAGCTTGCTGGCCGGCCGCGATCCTTCCCGGCCGCTGCGTCGCACGGTCGTGCCCGTCATCGATGAATGTTTCCGCACGGGAACCGAGGAAGACGATCCTCTGGGGGAGGAGCACGACAGCCCCGTGCCGGGAATTGTGCACCGCTATCCGGACCGGGTCCTTTTCCTGGTAACGGGTTTGTGTTCGACCTATTGCCGTTACTGCACGCGCTCACGCATGGTAGGCCGGGATGGCGAGCAGGGATTCAGCACCGACCAGTGGGAACAGGCAATTGAATATATCTCCGGCAGGCCGGAAATACGGGACGTCCTGCTGTCGGGCGGCGATCCGCTTACCCTTTCCGACGAGCAGTTGGAATGGCTGTTATTCCGGCTGAGAAAAATACCCCATCTGGAACTTCTGCGCATCGGCACGAAGGCGCCCGTGGTCATGCCGCAGCGTATCACCCCGGCGCTTACGCACATGCTGAGGCGTTACCATCCCCTCTGGATGAGCATTCACGTCACCCACCCGGATGAGTTGACGCCGGAAATGGGTCAGGCCTGCATGCGTCTTGCGGACGCAGGCATTCCCCTCGGCAGCCAGACCGTTTTGCTCACGGGAATCAACGATGACGTGGAGACCATGAAACGACTCATGCAGGGATTGCTCATGCTCCGGGTAAAACCCTACTATCTCTATCAGTGCGACCCCATTCCCGGTTCGTCGCACTTCAGGACCCCCGTTTCCAAGGGATTGGAAATCATTCAGGGGTTGCGCGGACACACGACGGGCTACGCGGTGCCCACCTATGTCATCGATGCTCCGGGGGGCGGCGGCAAAATCCCTCTTCTCCCCGACTATGTGGTGGGAAGGGAGGGCGACGATCTCGTTCTTAAAAACTACGAGGGACAGTTCTATCGCTATCCCGACCACGAGGCGGCGATTGGCGCTGATGTGCATTGATCAGGCATGAGGAAATTTTTGAAGATCGGAATTACCTACGACCTTCGTGACGAGTATCTCGCGGACGGATACAGCGAGGAGGAAACGGCCGAATTTGACCGTCCCGACACGATTGATGCGATTGAGCGGGCGCTCCGGGATTCCGGTTACGAAACCGACCGTATCGGCAATATCAAGTCCCTGGTAAAACGGTTGGCGGCCGGTCACCGCTGGGATCTGGTTTTCAATATTGCGGAGGGACTGTCCGGATTTGCCCGCGAGGCTCAGGTGCCCGCGCTGCTCGACGCTTACGCCATTCCCTATACCTTCTCCGACCCGCTTCTCCTGTCCCTTTCCCTTCACAAAGGGTTTACCAAACAGATCATCCGGGCACTGGGCATACCCACGCCGGACTTTGCCGTCGTTGAGAGCATCAACGACGCGGCAACGGTGGAACTGCCCTTCCCGCTCTTTGCGAAACCCATCGCCGAAGGAACCGGCAAGGGGGTCACCCCCGCCTCGAAAATCAACTCCCGGTCTCAACTGGCGGACGTATGCGGGCAACTGCTTGCCCACTACCGACAACCCGTGCTGGTGGAAACCTTTCTCCCCGGACGGGAGTTCACGGTGGGCATTGTCGGTACGGGCAACGATGCCCGCGTTGTGGGCGTGGCCGAGGTCCACCTGAAGGAAAGCGCAGAACTCGACGCCTATTCGTACGTGAACAAAGAACGATGCGAAGAGCTGGTGGAATACCGCAAGGTCACGGACGGAGCGGCTGCCAGAGCAAAGGAAATAGCCCTCACCGCCTGGCAGGGACTGGGATGCAGGGATGCGGGCAGAGTCGACCTGCGTTCCGACGTCCGGGGAATGCCAAAATTCCTGGAAGTGAACCCCCTGGCAGGCCTGCACCCGGAGCATTCCGACCTTCCCATTATCTGCACCCAAAACGGCATCCCTTACCGTGAACTTATCGCCATGATCGTTGATTCCGCCCGGAAACGATTCGCGAACGCACCCGGTGGAACGCCATGAAAGTTGTTTTACTGCACGGACAGGTCCTGGAAGGAGCGGGATGGGACGAGCAGGACGTATTCATTCAGACGGCCGCCGTTTCCCAGGCGCTTTCGGAGCTGGGTCATGAACCGGTTGTCGCGCCCCTCTCCCTGAATATCGCCGAAACCGTGGACACCCTGCTCTCCCTGAAACCGGCCTTTGTCTTCAATCTGGTGGAAGCCATAAACGGCAAAGGCAACCTGATTCACTTCTCGCCGGCCATCCTGGATTCCCTGCGCATACCCTATACGGGCTCGCACACGGCGGCCATTTTCCTCACGTCACACAAAATTACCGCCAAATCGTTTCTCCATGCCCGAGGGATCGCTACGCCGGCATGGTTCCTTCCCGACATCTGCCCCGCCCAACCCATGCAGGAGGGCAGATATATCATCAAATCGCTCTGGGAACATGCATCCATAGGCCTTGATGAAGGCTCGGTGATTTCAACGGGCGACCATTCTTTCCTGCGCCGGGAAATGCACTCGTTTAAAAACGGTTCCGGCGGAGATTGCTTCGCCGAGGCCTTTATCGAGGGCCGGGAAATCAACGTCTCCCTGCTGGAGGGAGAAAAGGGCCCGGAGGTCCTGCCGCCGGCGGAAATCATCTTTGAAGATTATCCTCCGGAAAAATTAAAAGTCCTCGGCTACCGCGCCAAATGGGTGGAGGATTCCTTCGAGTACCAGCACACGCCGCGCACCTTCGATTTCCCCGAAAAAGACGGGCAGCTTCTCAGCCAACTGGCGGACACGGCAACCCGGTGCTGGCAATTATTCAACCTCCACGGATACGCACGGGTCGATTTCCGGGTGGATCAAGCGGGAACGCCCTGGGTGCTGGAAGTGAACGCAAACCCCTGTCTCTCCCCGGAGGGCGGCTATCCCGCCGCGGCGAAACAGGCGGGATTGAACTACAACGACATGATACGGCGGATCATCCGCGCCGTTCCGGAAATGCGCCCCCATGCCTGACAAATCCCTTCTGAAACCGAGCCTGTCAAAGGGCTTGCTGACCTACCGCCGGGAGGTGCTGCCGTCCGACCGGAATCATGTCCGCGCCATCGTAGAAGGCACGGGGTTTTTCTCCCCCACTGAAGCGGATATCGCCGTGGAACTGGTCGAGGAAAATCTCGCCCGGGGAGACCGTGACAGCGGCTATTTCTTTCTGTTTGCCGAGGAACAGGGGAACGTCATCGGGTACGCCTGTTATGGTCCCATCCTCGGCACCGCCATGAGTTACGACCTCTACTGGATAGCCGTTTCCCCCCGTTTTCACCGCTGCGGGCTCGGCAGGGAACTGCTGGCAAGAAGCGAAACGCTGATCTTCCTCCAGGGGGGGCGGCGCATCTACATCGATACCTCCTCCCGGCCCCAGTACGAAGCGACCCGCACATTTTACCGCTCGCAGGGATACCGGGAAGACGCCTTCCTGCAGGATTTTTATGCTCCGGGAGACGGCAAAATTATCTATGTGAAACTCCTCGCTCCGGAAACCGTTGCTTCCCCCTCAGTGACCGTGTAGCCCCTTCGTTTGCCCTCCCTGTTTTCCGAAATCCACTCATCCTAACAATCATGACAACCCGCCTCGCCTCGGGAAGAACGCGCGGATCAAACCTGTTGCTTTTTTCACGATGATCTGTTAGAAGACGCGCGGCTTCTTAAGCATCGGTGAAATGATGAGGGAAACGCCGCAGACGCCGTCCCCGCGAAGGCGGGGATGGGCGTTTTTCAACAGCCTACTGACGGGAGGGCATCATCATGCGACTCATACCGAGGGAAGAAAAGTTTTTCGATCTGTTTGAGGAACTGGCAGAAAAAATCGAGGAAGGCTCAAAACTGTTTCTCGACATGGTGAAGAAATACGAATATTCCGAAACAATGATTGCCCGACTGAAGGAAATCGAGCACGAGGCGGACGTCATCACCCACAGAACCTATGAAAAGATGCACAAGACCTTCCTCACCCCCCTGGACCGTGAAGACATCTATGACCTGGTAAACAAGATGGACAGCATCCTCGACATGATCGAGGCGTCCGCCATGCGGCTCAAGCTCTACAAGGTCAAGAAACCGGCCGGGGCGATTATCCAACAGGCGGAGATTCTGTGCAAGGCCATCGCCAAGGTAAAAACCATCATCCACGCCATGCGGAACCTGAAAAACACCAAGATGATCCTGGACGCCTGCGTGGAAATCAATACGCTGGAAAATGACGGGGACTTAGTCTTGCGCACGACGATCGCCCAGTTGTTTGAAAATGAAAAGGACGTCTTTGAACTTATCAAGTGGAAGGAAATCTTCGAGCGGCTCGAAGAAGCCATCGACGTCTGCGAAGATGTTTCCAACATAGTGGAAGGCATCGTATTAAAGCATGGGTGATTCGATTACATTCGTCATTTTCATCTGCCTCGTGGCGCTGGTCTTCGATTTTATCAACGGCTTCCACGACTCGGCGAATTCCATCTCCACCATAGTTTCCACCCGGGTTCTCTCACCGAAATACGCCGTGATCTGGGCCGCATTTTTTAATTTCATTGCCGCCTTTTTCATCGGGACGCAGGTCGCCAAGACCATCGGGACGGGCATTATCCACACCGACATCGTGGAAAATCACCTGATCCTTGCCGCCGTGAGCGGCGCCATCATCTGGAACCTCATCACCTGGTACTTCGGTCTGCCCAGCAGTTCCTCCCATGCCCTGATCGGCGGCCTTATCGGCGCCGGACTGGCGAAAGGGGGCCCCGGCGTACTGGTTTTAACGGGCATCACCAAGACCACGATTTTTATTATTCTCTCGCCCACCATCGGCCTTTTGCTCGGCCTCATGCTGATGATCCTGGTCCTTAATCTGAGCCGCAACTCGAACGTCACCACATCGGACATGATATTCCGGAAGCTGCAACTTTTTTCCGCGGCCGTGTACAGCCTGGGGCACGGCATGAACGACGCCCAGAAAACCATGGGAATCATTGCCATCGTCCTCTATAGCCGCGGGCTTCTGGGGCCGACCTTCCATATCCCCTTCTGGATCGTGCTTCTCTGTCACGCCGTCATCGCCCTGGGAACGATGAGCGGAGGCTGGCGCATCGTCAAGACCATGGGCACGAAAATCACAAAACTCCGCCCCATAGGGGGGTTCTGCGCCGAAACGGCGGCGGCGGTCGCCATCATTGGGGCGTCGTATGCCGGCATCCCCGTCAGCACCACCCACACCATTACCGGCGCTATCATGGGGGTGGGATCAACGAAGCGGCTCACCGCCGTGCGATGGGGAGTCGCAGGAACCATCATCTGGGCCTGGATCCTCACAATTCCCGTGTCGGCCTTCCTCTCGGCAGCCATTTTCCTGACACTGGAATCCTTCTACTAATTCCGACACCCTGATTGTTATTCTTCATTCCGGTGGAAGTGGAGGCGCCCAAACATGCCTCCCATGGACAGAAACAGGGATGTGATCATGGGCCCCACCAGGAACCCGGAAAAACCGAACAGCGTGATTCCCCCCAGGATCGAGAGGAAGATAAGCAGGGAAGACATTTGTATATCCTTGCCGAGCAGCAAGGGGCGCAGAAGATTGTCAATCATGCCGATCACCAGAAAGCCGAAGGCCAGGATAATGGCTCCCTTCCAGGGATGGCCGGTCAGGAGCATGACCATGCCGGCGGGCGCCCACACAATGGAACAGCCTACTCCCGGCACGATGGAGAGCGGAACCATGATGACGCCCCAGATCAGCGCGCCCTTGATCCCGGTAACCAGAAAGAGCAGCCCTCCCAGGGCGCCCTGGAGACCGCCGATGATCAGGGTAACTTTGAGGGTTGCCCGTGCGGTGGCTTTGAACCGTTCATAAAGGATCTTCCCCCGCTCATGCCCCAGGGGGAAAAAATCGATGATGCCCTTCAGCAGCGCTTCACCGTCGCGCAGAAAGAAGAACAACGCGTAGAACATGACGGCAAGTTTGGCCAGAAAAACGACGGTATCCTGGGTCAGTCCCGTCAGGTGGGAAAGAAAATAATTGGAAGTATCCTTGGCAATCTGAAAAATCTTTTCCGTCCAGAAGTCTTTATGGACCGGCAGCTTATCCAGCAACGGGACGTGCCGGACGGCGTCCATCAGCTTCTGCACTTCCCCGGCAATATCCCCGCCCCCCGGCCCCAGGGAAGAATAGATATCCATGGATTCCACAACCAGCATTCTGCCGATCAGACCCGCGGGGAGAATGATGCTCAGGATGATGACCAGAAGGACCAGGAACGCGCTCGTCCCGGGCGATTTAATCGTACGCCTGACCCTTCGGTAGAAGGGGCTGAACATGCTGGCGATGACGGCAGCCCAGAAGAGGGGAAGCCAAAAGGGAAAAAGCAGATAGACAAATAGCAGGGAAACAACGGCGAATAAAACAGAAAAAGAAATATTGTCTCGGGAGGCATTCATGGCAGATCGTATTTTTGTCCTGTTCGGCGCTCCGCGTTTTACCGCGGGAACGGCCTACTCGGCAATGCAGTTGCGGCCGCTGCTCTTGGCGTGATACAACGCCCTGCGCGCATCGGCAATCAACATCTCCACGGTCTGGTCGGGCTTCATCTCGGCAATCCCCATCGATAGGGTGGGATGGGGTATGCTTTTCCCGTCGGGCATGACGGGAACCGCGTCCATGACCACCCCGTGCAGCCGCTGGGCGACGGATCGCGCGGTCTCGATCCCGATGCCCGGAAGCAGAAGGATAAACTCATCATCCCCGTAACGGGCCAGCACCTCCGTGGGACGCAGGTGGTCGCTGATCGTGTGGGCGACGGAGTAGAGAATGCGGTTACCGTACGAGCGACCGTAATGATCGTTGAAGGCCCTGAAGTGATCCATGTCGACCATGACCACCGAAAAAGGTTCGCCGCTGGTTGATGAACGTTGAAACTGCCGGCTTATGATGGCATCCAGCCAGTGGCGGTTGTGCAGTCCCGTCAGTGCGTCTACGCTCCCCTGATACTGCTGATATTCGGCTCCCTCCCGTAGTTCCGTGGAAATGACGGAATTCGCATGTCTGAGACGCCGCGTAAGAATGAAGAGGAGATTGCAGGCGGCGGCATGCGAAGACTGAACGAGCGACCAGAGGATATCTTCTTCCATCACCAGAAGACGCGACGTTTCCGGAGCGACAACAAAGGCCGATGTGGGCTGGCCGTCGGTAACGGACATTTCACCCACGCTCTCCCCCGGACCTAAAACGATGAGCGGCTCGCCGTCGAGGGTCCCCAGGTGAACGTGCAACCGGCCGCTTAAAACGAAATAAACCGCGCGGTTCGTTTGTCCGGGGGCAAGAAGAACCTCCTTCGGCCGCAATACCCGCACCGTGCAAACATCGATCAGTCCCTTGATCGATTCGAGACCGACGGATTTAAACAGCTCTATCCGCTCCAGCTCCCCCTCGTCAATGTAAGCCTCCGTGCCGTCCATCGCTATTCACCCTGACGTGTCCTTCTTCACTCGTACGCACCGGGATCCGCAAAACGGGAATCCCTTTTCGTTTCCTATAAATGAAACAATGCGACATGTCAAGGCGGAAGAAAAACAGCGCCTTTGACCTTGCTTTTCAGAAGGGTTGTGTTAAATAGAGCATCCCGGTTCCGGAGAGGGCGCAACCGTCATCTCCCGCCGCCGGGAAAGAAAAGCAAGGAAACCCCATGCAGCATAATCCCGGTCATCCCATAGGTGTGTTTGATTCCGGCGTAGGCGGACTGACCGTCGTTCGCGCCCTCATGGAGAGGCTCCCCTTCGAGAATATCATTTATTTCGGTGACACGGCCCGCGTTCCCTATGGCATAAAATCGACGGACACGATTATCGGCTATGCCGGCCAGATAGCCGATTTTCTGCTCAGACAGAACGTTAAGCTGCTCATCGTCGCCTGCAACACCATGGCGTCCGTTGCCCGCCAGGCCGTCGAAGAAATTGCCTCCGTTCCCGTACTGGACGTCATCGAGGCCGGCGCCCGCAGCGCCGTCATGGCCACAAAGACCAAGTCCGTGGGCGTCATCGGCACCCCCGCAACGATCAACAGCAACAGTT